>NZ_DKSQ01000015.1:5235-6031 GCF_002472765.1 Empedobacter sp. UBA7252 | reverse complement strand
ACAAAAGATTGGAACGGATAGTCCGACCGAAGGGAACGCCCAAATTAATTTTTGTTAGGCACTAT
Organism: Empedobacter sp. UBA7252; assembly: GCF_002472765.1. Taxonomy (NCBI): domain Bacteria; kingdom Pseudomonadati; phylum Bacteroidota; class Flavobacteriia; order Flavobacteriales; family Weeksellaceae; genus Empedobacter; species Empedobacter sp. UBA7252. The sequence goes on along the minus strand of NZ_DKSQ01000015.1, from coordinate 5,966 downwards.
AAATTATTTGAAATTTATTAATTTATATAGATCATTTATTTTTTTAATAGAATCATTATCTAAATAATATAGGAAAAATAGGTTCTTGTCTATCTCAACAAAACCAGTAATCATATAAGATTTTTCGTTTTTTGATTCAATTAATAAATCAGGTTTATAATCATTGTTAATATCTAGCTCAACCATACCTTTTAAAGCATAAAGCTTTATTCTATCATTTATAATTGAATCGATGGGATTTCCTTTTATATTATAATTTACAATGGGTTTATGTATAAAGAAATCATCTGGAAAGTACATTTCTTCATATTTAGTATTTTCAAAATTATATACATCAGGACTCCGAAAAAATGATATTTTTTTCATCATTCTTTTATTAATTTCGATAATTTCTCCTAAGTTATATATCCTTATGATTGATTTTATTTTATCATCAATTGTTTCAGGATTGTATGTGTAATTTAAATTTACTTGCCTTACTTTATTTGATTTGGAATCGAAATTTACTGTAATATTCTTTAAGTTTTTATCGTCAACAATTGAAAACAAGTGAGAATTAAAAGATTTTAACGATTTAAATTGTGCATTATTTACAGGTGGAACTTTATAATAAAGTTCATTATAAGATTCAAATTGATAATTATTAAAAGTCTTACGAACTAAATATAAAGTATAAGTTGCAGAAAGTACCAATAATATAAAGAATAGAAATATAAATATCTTTTTCATAA
>NZ_DKSQ01000015.1:0-4970 GCF_002472765.1 Empedobacter sp. UBA7252 | reverse complement strand
CATAAATATATGAATAAAAAAGAATTACACATACAAAAAAAAGCCCAACCAAAGTTGAGCTTGTATTTATCCAAAATAAAATGAATCGCGATCATTTAGAAAATTGAAATGCTTTCGAGTTTTATCTTGTTCTTCTTTATCAATTTCGAACTGTAAAATTTCGGGATGATTGTTAATTGTTTCCAAATCTTGTCCCAATGTATCAAATAAATGCGAATCGCCTTGATACTCGAGATTATAGCCATCTACGCCAATTCTATTTACACCAGCAATAAAAGCCATATTTTCGATTGCTCGAGCTTTTAGGAGTGAAATCCAAGCTTCTCGACGTGCTTTTGGCCAACTAGCGTTACAAAGTATCAAATCGTAGGGATTTTCCTCAGTATTGCGAATCCAAACTGGAAATCGTAAATCGTAGCAAACAATAGGACGAATTTGCCATCCTTTATAATCTATCGTTACAATTTTATCTCCTGCAGAATATACCCCAGCTTCTTTTCCGTAACTGAACAAATGTTTCTTATCGTAAATATAAATAGAGCCGCTTGGACAGATGAAATAAAATCGGTTATAGTATTTATCGTTTTCATGTGTAGAAATGCTTCCAGCAATCACAGAATTCAATTCTTTGGCTTTGTGTTGCATCCATTCGAAGGTTTCTCCAAAAGGTTTTTGACCAATTTTTTCTACATTCATCGAAAATCCCGAAGCAAACATTTCTGGTAACAATATAATATCAGTTTGATGATTGGCTAATAATTCATTTAAATAAGCGTGATTAGCTTTTGCATCTTCCCAGATTATATCGTATTGTATTAATGATATTTTAAGTTTATTTTGAATCTCCATTGTTAATAAATTTTTGATCTAATTTTGGTTTATTAGATTGGTTGATGATGTAATACATAAAGATAAATATAAAAAAACCAATAAACGAACCACCAACGGTATCAATCGCAAAATGGCGCGATAAGTAGATTCTACTAATTGCGATACTTGGAAAATGAAGTGCAAAAAATAATTGTAACCATCTGTTTTTGGTTAATAAACATAAAGTCATCGAAATTATTGCAGCTGTTAATGAATGTCCTGAAGGAAAAGTTGAAGCCATTTGTATCGCATAATCTTTGACTAGAATAATGTCTATTTTTTTCTGTGTAAAATAATATCCAGGACGTAAAACTTGTTCGAAATAGACATTCTTAAAGAAAACACTAATTGTTGTTGCAACTGCTCCAGAAACTAATAAATAATAAAAATATCTTCGAGTTGTTTTCCAAAATAGATAACCAAGAAGTATAAAAAATAAATAATAGGTTCCGAAATCGGTATAAAAAACAAAGAGTTTATCGAGATAATGATTGCTGTATTGATTGAAATGCAGATGTAATTCGTCGCGACCATAATATTGCGTCATAGCAATTGCAGCAAAATTGTAGATAAAAAAAACGACAAAAAATGGCCAAATTCTTAGAAATAAATCTTTTTGTTGATTCATTTGAGTTGGGTTTTTAAATAACATTTATGATGAGATTCCAAATAAGTCTAGAATGACATTCATTCAAATTTAAGCAAAAAAAAAACTTGACTAAATAGCCAAGTTTTAAAACGTTTTAATATTGTTTAAAAAAATTATTTTACTTTTTCTACGATTGCTTTGAAAGCTTCTGGATTGTTCATCGCTAAGTCAGCTAAAACTTTACGATTTAATTCAATTCCAGCTTTGTGGATAGCTCCCATAAATTTAGAGTAAGACAATCCGTGTAATCTTGCTCCAGCGTTAATTCTTTGAATCCATAACGCACGGAAATTTCTTTTCTTTTGACGTCTATCGCGGTAAGCGTATACTAAACCTTTTTCTACTGCATTTTTAGCAACAGTCCAAACGTTTTTTCTTCTTCCGTAATATCCTTTTGCAAGTTTTAAAACTCTTTTTCTTCTAGCTCTTGACGCAACTGCGTTTACTGATCTTGGCATAATTTTTAATTTTTTTGTAGTGGGCGAGATTGCTCTGCTTTAAGGCCCATCGACAGGGTTAATAATGAATTAATAAACCAAATAAGAACACGTTCTTATTTTAATCTTAATTGTTGTTTTACTGAATGAACATCAGCTTGATCAACTAAACCAGTTTGAGTTAAATTTCTCTTTTGTTTAGTCTCTTTTTTTGTTAGGATGTGGCTTTTAAAAGCGTGTTTTCTTTTAATTTTACCTGTTCCTGTTAATTTGAAACGTTTTTTCGCTCCAGATTTTGTTTTTAATTTTGGCATGATTACAAATATTTAAAATTAAAACGTTTTTTATTTTTTGTAAGATGATAAGAACCTAATTATTTCTTAGGTCCCATCATCATAATCATTCTTTTACCTTCAAGTTTTGGCATTTGTTCTACTTTTCCAACATCTTCCAATTCTTGAGCTAAACGTAACAATAAGATTTCTCCTTGATCTTTAAAGATAATAGAACGTCCTTTGAAGAAAACATACGCTTTCAATTTTGAACCTTCTTCTAAGAAAGATCTTGCGTGACGTCTTTTGAATTCGTAATCATGATCATCTGTTTGAGGACCGAAACGAATTTCTTTCACGACAACTTTCTGCTGTTTAGCTTTAAGTTCTTTTTCTTTTTTCTTTTGTTCGTATAAGAATTTTTTGTACTCTACGACACGACAAACAGGTGGAATGGCTTTTTCACTGATCATTACCAAATCTAAACCTTGTTCTTCTGCAAGTTCTAAAGCTTTAGCTATTGGATATACACCAGGTTCTATACCTTCTCCAACAACGCGTACTTCTTTCGCGTCAATCTTATCATTGATCTTGTGTTGATCTTCCTTAATTACTCTGGCTGGACCTCTGCCGCCTTTTCTTCTAATTGCGATAGTTATTCTGTTTTAAATTATTTTAATTTGATTTGTTCTTTCATGAAGTCGATAAACGCTTGAATCGTCATCTCTCCTAAATCACCTTCTCCGTGTCTTCTTACAGAAACTGTACCGTTTTCTGCTTCTTTTTCACCGATGATTAACATGAAAGGAATTTTACCGATTTCGGCATCACGGATTTTTTTACCAGTTTTCTCGTTTCTACTGTCAATCAGTCCGTTAATTTCTTCTTCGGCCAGCAAATTTAATACTTTTTCTCCATATTCCACATATTTTTCGCTAATTGGTAAAATTGTGAATAAATCTGGTGTTAACCAAAGTGGTAAATTCCCTGCTGTATTTTCTAACAAAATGGCAATGAAACGTTCCATAGAGCCGAATGGCGCACGGTGAATCATTACTGGTCTGTGTTTTTCGTTGTCTGCTCCAGTGTAAGTTAAATCAAAACGATCTGGTAAATTATAATCCACTTGGATTGTTCCTAATTGCCATTGACGTCCTAATGCATCTTTCACCATAAAGTCTAACTTAGGTCCATAGAATGCAGCTTCGCCATATTCTACAACTGTTGGTAAACCTTTTTCTGCTGATGCTGTGATAATTGCTTGTTCAGCTTTTTCCCAGTTTTCGTCAGATCCGATGTATTTTTCTTTATTCTCTGGATCTCTTAATGAGATTTGAGCCGAATAATTATCAAATCCAAGATTTGTAAATACATATAATACTAAATCAATTACTTTTTTGAATTCTTCTAATAATTGATCTGGTGTACAGAATAAGTGAGCATCATCTTGAGTAAATCCACGAACACGCGTTAAACCGTGTAATTCTCCTGATTGTTCGTAACGATAAACTGTACCAAACTCTGCATAACGTTTTGGTAAATCGCGGTACGACCATTGAGATGTTTTGTAAATCTCACAATGATGTGGACAGTTCATTGGTTTTAACAAGAATTCTTCTCCTTCGTTTGGCGTTTTAATTGGCTGAAAACTATCTGCACCATATTTTGCATAGTGACCAGAAGTTACATACAATTCTTTTTGACCAATGTGTGGAGAAATTACCATTTCGTAACCCATTTTTTGTTGCTCTTTCAATAAGAAGTTTTCTAATTTTCTTCTCAAAGCAGCTCCTTTTGGTAACCAAAGTGGTAAACCTGCACCAACTTTTTCAGAGAAAGCAAATAAACCTAATTCTTTCCCTAATTTACGGTGATCACGTTTTTTTGCTTCTTCTAATAACTCAAGATATTCTGTTAAATCTTTTTGTTTTGTGAATGTAATACCATAAACACGAGTCAACATCTTGTTTTTCTCATCTCCACGCCAATAAGCTCCCGCAACATTCAAGATTTTTGCAGCTTTCACAATTCCAGTGTTTGGAATGTGTCCACCACGACATAAATCTGTAAAATTATCGTGTGTACAGAATGTAATATCTCCATCTTGTAGATTAGAGATTAATTCTGTTTTGTATTCATTGTCTTTGTATGTCTCTAATGCTTCTGCTTTTGAAACTGAATATAATTTGAATTCAGCTTTTTTCTTTGCATTCTCTAACATTGCTTTTTCTACTTTCGCAAAATCAGCTTCTGTAAATTTATCCTCACCAAAATCAACATCGTAATAGAAACCTTTGTCAATCGCAGGTCCAATAGTTAATTTAGCATTTGGATAAAACTCTAAAATAGCTTGCGCTAATAAGTGAGCAGATGAATGCCAAAAAGCTTTTTTACCCATTTCATCATTCCAGGTTAACAATTTGATCGTTGCATCTGTGGTGATTGGGGTTGTTGTTTCAACTTGTTGATCGTTTACTATAGCCGAAATTACATTACGTGCTAAACCTTCACTAATGCTTAGCGCCACGTCCATAGGAGTTACGCCACTCTCATACTGTCTTACACTTCCATCTGGAAGAGAAATGTTTATCATCTTACTTTTAGAATTTGTACTAGGATGCAAAATTACGAATTTTCTGTAAGTTGACGAAATTTTTAAAGGGTTGATTTTGTTTGATTATTGATTATTTAGAATATTTTAAATATTAACTAGATGTCATACTGAAACGAGTTCCTTTAGAT
>NZ_DKSQ01000037.1:29152-35614 GCF_002472765.1 Empedobacter sp. UBA7252 | reverse complement strand
CACAAAATTTTGGACAGTGTCATTTAATTAAATCTATAGTTTCTATTTTATAACCATCATAAAATATTCTATAATTATTTAATTTGTTTTTAATAATCCATTTAACATCATTCAAAACAAAATTATCTTCTAAAGCTCTAATAATATATCTATCATCAATATAAATTTCTAAAAATTTATCATCAAATAGTTTAACATTCGAAATATCCAATGACACTAACTCAAATAATTCATTATTATCAATATTAAAATTTGTAATCTTATTAAATATTTTACATCCAGATACAAATTCTATTATTACTTCAACAATTTTATCATAATAAATTGATTTATTACTAATTGAAAACTTAAACGATAAAATACCCGAATATTCAATTGAATACAAACTTGCATTCAATAATAATTTATTTAGTGTATATTCTATTTCTTCATTCATTATTAAATTAGTTTTCGTTTTTATAATGGTTTAAATGAAATGGTATCACTCCTTTTTTAATCAGTTCGGATTTTATTTTATCTGCGTAATTATTCGCAAACTTTTCCTTTTCCTTTTTCGGAAGATTTACATGAATATCATTTCGTCTCTCCCATTCATCAAATTCTTCATCCTCATGACCTGGTTTTTCTACTTGTTCTAAATAATGCACATAATGACCAAATTCGTGTAGTAATGTTCTATATAACTGTGTATTTCTTGCAAATTCAGGTTCTATTTTAGATGTAAAATATTTATTACTTTCTTCAAATATATGTCCATCATTTTTAAGTATTTCGAATTCTTTTCGTTCATCAACTGATAGCTTTTTACTCCAAATTAATTGTGAATCTTTATCTATAGATTCTAAAATAATAGCAGGAAAATCTTCTTTCTCGAATTCGTATAAATAAACTAATCTTCCCCAAACACTCGAAATAATTTGCTCCTTTCGCTTTGGTTGTCTCAAAACTATAAATTTTAATTCTCCATAATCCTCAACAGGTATATTTGAAATAATTTTTACAATATCATTTATTGAACATGCGTGAACAGAATTTAGTCTTGTATCTTCCACTACAAACACAAATTCATGATTATTAATAATTCTACTCTCTTTTTTATAAGTTGTTAGTTTTTCATAAAAAGATTTGTAACTACCATATGGAGTAGAAATCGTCAACTTATTATTCTTACTAAAACCCTGTTTGGCAGTACCTATATTTCTATTTCTTCTTGAAGGATTAAACAAATTACTTCTTTGTTAATAAAGTTAAACCATTTCACAAAATAAACTACATTTTCCATGTAATACACTAAGCTAACTACCTAATTTACTCAGCAAACTTACTTAAACACTTAGCTGACGACGTTCTGAACCTAGTCAGCTTCCAAATTTACTAAGTTGACGGTCTCTTTTACCAAGCTGGCTTGGTTACGAACCAAGAAAACGAGGTAACCTAACCCCAAATTTGACGTTCCTGACATTGTCAGCTAAGTTCTGGACGTAATCAACTAGGTATAAAACCTCATCAGCTTACTAAAATACAAAGCTAGCTTACTTCGGAACGTAATCAGCTTGCTTCAGAACCACGTCGACTACGTTCGGGACGTGGTCAGCTACGTTTGAAACGTAGTCAAGATCCATTAAAATCGCTCGAATTGACAAATTTTCACATCAACACATTAGCTCATTTTCAAATTATCCTTTCTTCGGCAACTCTTTCAAGAAATTATATCTTTTTTGAACAAAATCCATCATACAATAAAAATGATTCAAACCATTTGTTACCATCAACAATTGAGAACCTAACACAATGTTGTAACGCGCTATTTGATCAAAAGTTGCTTGCGAAATTGCAATATTCGGCGCTTTACATTCCACCATAATAAATGGTTTTTCTTGCTGATAAACGACAATATCTGCACGTTTTCGCATTCCTGTAATATCAATTGCAACTTCCAACGCAATCGCCGAAGTTGAATAACCCAAATCGTTGATTAAATAATTCAGAACGTGTTGCCTAACCCATTCTTCGGGCGTATAGACCAACCATTTTTTTCGAATCAAACAAAAGATATACAATTTATCTTGGGCTTGTTTCAATCTTATTTGGTATTTTTCGGAAAAATTTAATTGTACTAATTCAGTCATTGTATGAGTCCTGTAGAATCTTTGATCAAAGATATAAAAAACAAAAACTATAAACCGATTTACTTCTTGGCGGGCGACGAGCCGTTTTTCATCGATCAGGTAACTGATTTGTTGGAAGCAAATATTTTAACAGAAGAAGAAAAAGGTTTTAACCAAACAATAGTTTATGGACAAGATGTAGAAGTTGGACAATTGATTGGAATGGCGCGTCAATACCCGATGGGTGCAGAAAAATCTGTAGTGATTGTAAAAGAAGCGCAACATCTTAGCCGTTCGATAGATCAGTTGGAAATGTATGCAAATCAAGTACAAGATTCGACGGTTTTAATCATCAATTACAAAGGAAATTCACTTGATAAACGCAAGAAAATCTATAAAGTTCTGAATGAAAAAGGGTATTACCACGAATTCAAAAAGATTTATGAAAGCGAGTTACCTTCTTGGATAGAACAAAAAGTTGCAGCTAATCAATTTAAGATTGAACCAAAAGCAAAGTTTTTGTTGACGGAGTATGTCGGAGCAGATTTATCTCGTTTGAACAATGAATTAGAAAAACTCTTTACAATTGTTGGCGCGGATAAAACTATCACACCAAATCATATTGAGGAACATATTGGGATTAGTAAAGATTATAATGTTTTTGAACTTCGCAATGCAATCGAAACGAAGAACATCGAAAAAGCATTCAAAATCATTAAATATTTCGAGAAAAATCCGAAGGATAATCCGTACGTCGTTTCAATCACAACAATTTTTAATCTGTTTACAAACATCATTCAAATACATGTTACGCCAGATAAATCGAAGCAAAATTTGGCGAAAGTATTAGGAATTAATCCGTATTTTGTACAAGGAATGATGACAGCTGCAAGTAATTATCCGCTAAAAAAAGCTACGAGAATTATCTCATTTATACGTGAATATGATTTGAAAGGAAAAGGTGTTGGAACTACTGGAAATGTGACGCCAAGCCAATTATTAATTGAATTAGTGTATAAAATTATGAATCTATAATTTTCATCTATTTATAGAATCGAGAAAAATAAATAAGAAATACTAAATTTGTAAAAAAATAAAACAACACAATGGAAAATAACGTAAGAGATGTTATCATAATAGGATCTGGACCTGCGGGTTATACAGCGGGAATTTATGCTGCACGCGCGAACATGAATCCTTTGATTTTAACTGGTATGGAGCCAGGTGGACAATTAACAACAACAACGGATGTTGAGAATTTCCCAGGTTATCCAGAAGCAGTTACAGGACCAGAATTGATGGCTGATTTACAAAAACAAGCAGAGCGTTTTGGAACTGAAATAAAATACGAATATGTAACGGAAGTAACTTTTGGAGAAAAAGAAGGTGATGTACATACTGTAAAATCGAACAATGGAACTTACCAAGCTCGTTCTATTATTATTTCGACAGGTGCAACTGCGAAATATTTAGGTTTAGATGATGAAACTAAATACGCTGGTAGCGGAGTTTCAGCTTGTGCAACTTGCGATGGTTTCTTTTACCGCGGTAAAGATGTTGCGGTAGTTGGTGGTGGTGATACCGCTGCTGAAGAAGCAACTTACTTATCAAAACTTTGTAACAAGGTTTATTTATTGGTTCGTAAAGAGGAAATGCGCGCGTCTAAAGCGATGCAAGATCGTGTTGCAAATACACATAATTTAGAGGTTTTATATAACCACGAATTAATTGGTTTGGAAGGAAACAATGTTGTTGAAAAAGCGAAAATCATCAACAATGTTACAAACGAAGAAAAAGAATTAATCGTTGATGGAGTTTTTATCGCGATTGGACATAAACCAAATACAGAATTATTCCAAGGGAAATTGGATATGGACGAAACGGGATATTTAATCACGCAAGATCGTTCGTACAAAACAAATGTAGCAGGTGTTTTTGCTGCTGGTGATGTGCAAGATTCTGTTTACAGACAAGCAATTACTGCTGCTGGATCTGGTTGTGCTGCTGCATTAGACGCAGAACGTTATGTAGCAGAATTCTTTGAAGCTTAATTATATTTTTAATAACATATCAAAAAAACTCAACCAATTGGTTGAGTTTTTTTGATTCTTATTGTCTAAATCGTTCAAATTGATGCCAATATTTATCTAATGTAAATAGAAATTGAAATCTCGAAGCAACTACAGATTTTATTACAAATATGTCAAAATATTTCCTCTGGTTTTCAACCAACCTGTGATACTATATCTTGGTCGATTAACAGTTTTTACTTCGTGCGGAATAGTTTTACTATCAAAAACAGCCAAACGACCAGCAAGAGGTAAAATATCTAATTCTTTTTCAGCCTTATTTTCATCTGCCAAATACAAGGTCAATTGTCCGCCAAATTCATCTTTCCACTCTTCATCATTCAAATACAATACAATAGAAAGTGTGCGTCTATCATCATTCTTAAAAGCATCAACATGTTTTTGGTAAAATGTCCCTTCGGGATAAATAGCGTAATGAAATTCACTTTCCTCAATGCCCATGTAGCATGTTAAATTGAGATAGTCAATAAAATCATTGATTTTTGAGAAAAAAATTTCTTCCGTTTCTGTTTTATTTTCTTCATCAATCCATCTGATTTTATCGCCTCTGATTGATTTTATAATTTGTTCGTTAACCGAACTTCCGACAGCAGCTTGATGAAAATCTTTTTTATTTTCTTTTCGAATTATAGCTTCGCGAAGTTGCTTTGTTTCCTCTGTTGAGAAAAAAAAGTCTGAAATAGAGTATTTTTGATTTGATAAGTCATCAATAATCTTTTCATAAATTGGGTTTAATGTAATATTACTCATTCATTATTATGAAAACTTCAGTAAAAGTATATTTTATTACGAAAAACATAATCATATTTTTAAGTTTTTTTTCAAAAAAAGGACATAAAAAATCTGTCCTCAAAAAATAGTTTTAATTATCAATTACTTAAACCAGTCAACTTTATTCAACTGATAAATAAAATTTAACTTTGGCTCTTCTCCAAAATATTCAATTTGTTCTTCTTTCACTTTTTTACAACCCAAACGCTCTACTGCAATTTGCGAACGTACATTATCAGCGCCAACATGTAAATAAATTTTGTCAACAAACTGAAAAATATAATCAAACATTAATTTCTTAACAGACGGATTAAAACCTTTTCCCCAACAATTCGTCGAATAAAACGTATAACCAACCAAAATAGATGAATCTTGCTCATCATAATCGTAAAAACGAGAGCTACCAACAACTTGATTTGTCTGTTTATCAATAATCTTGAAAGCACCTTTACTTTGAATTGCACCTTCGAAAAAATTCATAAAAACATCTCTTTTCCAACGATTTTTATTTGGGTGCTGTTCCCAAACTTTCGGGTCTGAAGCAGCTAAATAAAGCGCTTCAAAATCATTATCGTTGAGCGGTTGAAGTTCTACTAAATCATTTTCTAAATTGGGCTGAATATTTATCATTTGTTTCATTTAATACAATACTAATTTACATTTTTCTTATACGATATTCATTAAAAATGATAATTAATTCATTGAAAATTTTTACATAAACTTTCTTAAAATGAAATCAGATAACTAAACTCAAAAAACAATTGGACTTTTATGGGAAGTCTATGAAAAGAAGCAAATTCTAGAAAGATTTCAAAGAACTTAATTAAAATGACAACCGAAGGATATACCCTTAAAGTTATTAAGATTGGACAATTAGAACTCTATAACCACAACAAGTTTCATTCAGAATTTTGTAGACGCTTATATAAAAAGGCTTGAACAATTAACAAAATAAATCTTGAATTTTATTGATTATTATTATACGACTAACTAACTTCACAGAAAAAATATGTTTTTAAATTTTGAAGATAAAGCCAGTCTTATTTCTAAACTAAAAAGTTTAAAAGTAGATCAACAGCCAGAATGGGGAATTATGACACCTCAACACATGGTTGAACATTTGATTGTAACCACTAAAATTTCAAATGGAGGTTTAACAGTACCTTGTCGAATTCCTGCAGAGCAAATACCCCAATACAAATCCTTTTTATTAGAATCTGATCATGAAATGCAAAAGGGGATAAAAGCAAATGGAATGGAAGGTTTACTAGATTTACGTTACCATTCTTTAGAAGCTGCAATAGAAAAATTAGAACAAGAAATTGATAAATTCAATTCATATTTCACAGAAAATCCTGATGCTAAAATTGTCAATCCTGTTTTAAATGATATTGGATACGAAGATTGGAAAACATTTCATAAAAAACATTTTACACATCATTTCAAGCAATTTGGTTTGATATAAAAAATACAATAATCAAAAAAGCTTTCTC
>NZ_DKSQ01000037.1:17665-28980 GCF_002472765.1 Empedobacter sp. UBA7252 | reverse complement strand
GAGAAAGCTTTTTTGATTATTAATTAGGAAAACTCATCAAAACTTTTCATCTTTGCCTTTCAATGGGGTGCTAAAAAGCTGAGAATATACCCAAGAACAATTTTGTTCTATACCTGATCCAGATAATGCTGGCGGAGGAATTGATGTTAGCAATAACTTCTATCTCCTCATCAAAACAAATTATGATGAAGGAAATTATTTTACACACAACTTGGCTTGAATGGCTAGGTGTCACATTTTCTATTTTTCAAGTCGTATTGGCGAGATTCAATAATCCAAAAAATTATTTATTTGGAATTGCAGGAATTACATTATCGCTTTTCGTTATGTTCAATTCTAAGCTATATGCCGAGTTCACTCTTAATATTTATTATTTAGTGATGAGCATTTATGGTTGGTTATATTGGCAATTTGGACAACAAAAACACGAAATTGAAATTACGATAACCAACAAAAAAGAATGGGGAGTTGTCTCAGGAATTGTTTTAAGTAGTTTTACCATTTTTTATTTAACACTTACACATATCACCGATTCTGACGTTCCAATTTGGGATTCAATCGTAAGCGCATTTGCATGGGCTGGTATGTGGTTAATGGCAAAACGTAAACTCGAAAATTGGATTTTGTTGAATATTAGTAACATTATTTCAATTCCATTAATGATTCACAAAGATTTGTATTTATATGCTATTTTATCGTTGATTTTATTCTGTGTGGCGATTTCTGGATATTTTAATTGGAGAAAAATTTTGAATGAAAATAATGCTTGATATTCCCAAAATTCAAAAAGAATTATTGAATAAAGAATCCTTTAATCAAGTAGTTCTCGATCATATTTATACTCAAAATTGGTTGAATATTTGGGTTCCGAAACAATACAATGGACTTGGCTTACATTTTTCTGAAGGATTAAAAATTCTTCAATCAGTTGCTAAAATTGACGGAAGTTTAGGTTGGTTTATAACTCTTTGTAGTGGAGCAAATTATTTTTCTCGAAATCTAAAACCCGATATTGCTTATAATTTATTTTCATCACAAAAAACGTGTTTTGGTGGAAGCGGAATGCTTGGTGGAACTGCTGAAAAAGTTGGAGATAAATATATCATAAACGGTTTGTGGCATTATGCAACTGGCGCTCCTTACCTCACTCATTTTACATTAAATGCGAAAATAATCGAAGATGGAAAAGAGAAATTGGATAAAAATGGTGAACCAAAGTTTTTGTCATTTATTTTAAATAAATCTCAAGTTAAATTAATTTCAACTTGGAAATCAATGGGAATGGTTGCTACATCTTCTCATAGTTTTGAAGTAGAAAATGAAATCGTTCATCAAGATTATAGTTTTATTTATAATGAATTTTATAGTGATGATTTGGTCGAAAAAATACCTTTCCGAATTTTTGCTGATTTAACTTTATTGGTAAATTATCTTGGAATGGCAGAACATTTTATCGAAAAAAGTTTAGAGATTATTCAATACCAAAAACAAACTAATTTTGATAATTTCGTTATTAAATCAACTTCGAAAACTATTGAATTTGCTAAAACAATAGAAAATTTATTGACAAATAATTCTCCTATTTCAGAAGAAATCGAAACTGAAATTCATTCATTTGGAATAGAAACTGTTGAGAAAATCACTCAATTTATCATTGAAATTTATCCACAACTTGGAATTAAAGCTTCAAAAATAAATGAAGAAATCAATCAAATTTTCAGAGATTATTTTACCGCAACCCAACACCGAAATTTTAGACAAAATATTCAACTCAAATAGTCTATTTATCTATATTTGCAAAACTTTTGGCTGCGTAATTTAATGGATAGAATATCAGATTCCGGTTCTGACAGTATGAGTTCGAGTCTCATCGTGGCTACAATTTTTAATAATTCCTTCATTATTTATTATTTCTCTTATACATTTGCCAAAATTTTTCAGTTTTGGAAATCGAGATTTTATTCTATTTATGCATGGCAGCTTTTTGCGCTGGCTTCATCGACTCTATTGTTGGTGGTGGTGGATTAATACAAACGCCATTATCACTTGCTTTTTTACCTAATTTACCTGTTTCAACAGTAATCGGAACGCTAAAAATTCCAGCATTTAGTGGAACAGCTTTAGCAACTTCACAATATCTAAAAAAGGTAAAAATAGATTGGAAACTTTTCACGATTATGGCTATATGCGCATTTGTTTCTGCTTTTTTAGGATCACAATTGTTAACGGTTATCAATAATGATTTTATGAAGCCTGTTTTGTTAATCATTTTGATTGTTTTAGCCATTTACACTATTTTCAAGAAAGATTTTGGACAAGCAACCGAGCGTAAAATTCCTTACCACATTGCGATTATCAATGGTTGTATTGTGAGTATTGCAGTTGGTTTTTACGATGGTTTTATTGGTCCTGCAACTGGAACTTTCTTTATTTTGGGATTCGTAACACTTCTTGGTATGGATTTTTTGAAAGCTAATACTAATGCAAAACTGATCAATTTAGCAACTAATTTTGGTTCGATTTGTTTGTTTTTAATCAAAGGGCAAATTATCTGGAAAATAGCTTTACCAATGGCTATTTGCAACGCTTTAGGAGGTTTTATTGGAGCAAAATTAGCCATCAACAAAGGGAATAAATTTATTCGATACATATTTATTTTGGTAATCCTACTCTCAATTTGTAGATTTGGTTATGAAGTAATTTTCAAGTAAATGAAAACCATTTTTTCAATTATTTTTGTTTCTGCATTTATCACTGTTTTTTCTCAAAAGTTTGAGTTAAAAGATTCAGTTTTGATTGAAAATAAAACAATCAAATCAATTGATACTGATCTAAATAATTCGATTTATTTGATTTCAGATACTAGAATTGAAAAAATATTTCAGTCGAAAAAGAACAAAAGTATTGATCTCAAAAATATTATTACTTCAGTTGATGTCAATAATCCACTTCGAGCTTATGTGTATTCAAATTTTAATCAACTCACTATTTTAGACGAAGATTTGAATCCTATTCAGGATATTGTAAAGATTAAATCTAACGATTTTATGCCTGCAGCATTAAAAGTTGTTGACACGCAATTTTGTTGGTTTTATGATTTAATCGGGAATAAAATTGTTTACTATAATTATCAGTTACAAAAACCAATTCTGACATCAAAACAAATTTATTTGAAGTATAATGATCAATCAATCGATAAAATACATGTGTACAAAAATTTGGTGTATTTAAAAGGTCAGAAAACAATTTATGTTTACGATGATTATGGAAATTTCAAATCTAATTTTGAATTTGACACCAATCAGCAACCTTTTTATTTTTATAAAGATGTTATTTTCTATATAAATGACAATAAACTAATATCAAAAAATATTGTTAATCAAAATTTGACGACTTTTATCGATTTAGAAAATGTAAAAAGTTTTGCGTTTAGCGAAAAAAATCTTTATACTTTGGTCGAAAATAAAATTTACACTTATACTATTTTAAATACAAATAATTAATAATAAACTATTTAATCAATTAAAACTAATTACTAATCCTTATTTATTTTTAATTTATAATTGAATAAAAATTCATAAATCAATCGGAATAATTTTTTTCTAAAAAAAGATTTTTCTATGAGTCGCTAGCTTAGATTTTGTTTTGAAAATTAAGCTTTAGTATATTTGCAAACGTTAAAATAATTGGAAAATGCATATCGCCATAGCCGGAAATATTGGAGCAGGTAAAACTACTCTAACAAACCTTTTAGCAAAACAATACAACTGGACAGCTCAGTTTGAAGATGTAGAAATGAATCCGTATTTGGATGATTTTTACAACGACATGGAAAAATGGGCGTTCAATCTTCAGATTTATTTCTTAGGAAGCCGTTTTAATCAAGTAAAAGAGATTAGAGAAAGCGGAAAAGACATTATTCAGGATCGTACAATTTACGAAGATGCGCATATTTTTGCGAGTAACTTGAACGATATGGGATTATTGTCTACAAGAGATTATAACAACTATTTACGTGTTTTTAATTTGATGACAAGTTTTGTAGAAGCACCAGATTTATTGATTTATCTTAAAGCTTCAATTCCTACATTGGTTTCGCAAATTCAGAAACGTGGTCGCGATTACGAAAATTCGATTAGTATTGATTATTTGAATCGTCTAAACGAGAAATACGACAAGTGGATTTCGAATTATAAAGAAGGAAAAGTGTTGGTAATCGACGTGGATAATTTAGATTTTGTTGAAAATAAAGAAGATTTAGGATTCATTTTCAATAAAATAGAAGGAGAAATTAACGGACTTTTTTAGTCAGAAAAAATAAAGTAACTTGCACGGCTTGATTTTAAATTTAATCAGGCCGTTTTTTTGCGTAAAAAATTATGGAAAATAAAAGTATTTTGAAGGGAGTTTTGTTCGTTGCAATGGGCGCTAGCTTCTACGGAATGTTAGCAACATTTGTAAAAATTGCATACGATCAAGGCTATACGACTGCCGAGGTAACAACTTCTCAGTTTGTATTAGGAATTTTGATTTTGGGAATCATCAACTTATTTATGATGAGTAAAAAAGATTTACCAAAGATTGAACAAAAAGATAAAAAAAGGTTGATTCTTGCTGGAACTTCGTTAGGTTTCACAAGTTTATTTTACTATCTAGCGGTACAATATATCAATGTGTCAATCGCAATTGTATTGTTGATGCAAACGGTTTGGATTAGTATTTTGGTTGAGAGTATTTTGGGAAAACAATTTCCTTCTGCCAAAAAATTAATTGCAATGGTTTTGGTATTATTTGGAACTGTTTTGGCAACAAATTTAATCAACCAAGAAGTCGAGTTAAATCCTAAAGGATTGTTTTGGGGATTTTTAGCAGCTTGTTCTTTTACGACTACCATGTTTACATCGAATAGTTTAGCCAATTATTTACCAGCTTATAAAAAAAGTTTGTGGATGCTTTTTGGAGGTTCTATTATTGTGTCTCTATTTTTGTTTTTTAGCCAAATCGGACCTTATTACTTTGATGGTTTAATGAGCTTTTACAACAACTTTTCAAATGATGTAAATGGAATTCATGCATTCAATTTTAGCATTTTTTATACTTGGGGATTACCGTTGGCAATTTTCGGAACTGTCTTACCTCCTATTCTTTTAAACAAAGGTTTTCCGCACACAGGATTAGGTTTGGGAAGTATTGTTTCTTCGTTAGAATTACCCGTTTCAGTAACCATGGCTTTTGTGCTTTTACATGAACAAGTACTCGCAATACAATGGACAGGAATCGCCGTTATTATTTTTGCTATTATTATATCAAATCTGAATTTTAAGAAAAAATAAATTCAAAATGACGAATTCTTATAAGTCAATGAAAATTCAATAACAAAAAAAGCCAACTCTTAATAAGTTGGCTTTGTATTTTGAGTAAAATCTAAATTATTTCACCAAAATTTTATTGGCTAATTGATTTGTTCCATCAATTTTTTCTTGAATTGGTAAACCTAATATCTTCGCAAGCATTGGATAGATTTCTGTATTTGGAAAAACTTTAATCTCTTTACCAGACTTAATATTTGGTCCCCAAGCCATAAAAGTCGCTTTCATTTCTGGCGTTTCTTTTACATAAAAACCATGCGAACCTTTCGGTGCATTTTTGTTTGAGAAATAGTTTGGAGCATGTGCAATCAAAATAATATCTCCAATACGATTGTATCGATCATTCTTTTTATCAAAATGATATTTAGATGGGACATTTGTTGTTTTATACACTTCGAACGTATTATTCTGAACTGCTTTTATTTCTTTGTAAATTGATTCGATATCATTTTTATCTTTTACAAAAAGACTTACATAAGAACCATTTGAAGCAACTTGTACTTTTGATTCATCAATTTTAATTGGCAATTTCAATGGATTTTCATCATCAATTCTTGTCATTCCATGATCAGAAACAAAAACAAAATTCACTTTCAAACCTGTTTTTGCAACCTCATCATTCAATTTCTTGATTGATTGATCTACAAATTGTACAGCTTCCTTTGTTTCAGGTGCATCAGGACCAAAAGAATGCCCTGCGTGATCTACTTCCGGAAAATAAAACGTAATTAAATGTGGACGTTTTTCAGCTGGTAACTCCAACCAATTTACAACTTGCTGAATACGGTAATCAATTGGTGATTTTTCCGAATACTTGTACGAATACGTTGGGAACATACCATTAATAGGCGCTTCCGAACCTGGCCAATAGTAACAAGCAGCTAACATTTTGTTCTGTTCTGCAAGGTTCCAGATTGGCGTTCCTCCGTACCATTTCGGATTGATAACTGCATTTCTATTTCCCAATAAATAACGATCACCAACTTCTCTGTCTAACATATTATTTCCTACCAAACCATGATGAATAGGTGTTAAACCAGTTACAATTGTATAATGATTTGGAAATGTAACAGAAGGAAAAGACGGATACATGGCATCTGCTTTCACTCCATTTTTAGCCAAAGCTAATAGATTTTTAGCTTCATGTTTTTGAGCATAATCATAACGAAAACCATCTGCCGAAATCAAGATAACATAAGGTTTATCTTGTTGTTTGGCATCATTTACACGATTTTCGATTACGATTTGTTCTTCGATTTCTTGTGCATTTGCTGTAACTGAGAACGTTAAAACAATTGCAGAAAATATACTAAGTATTGATTTTTTCATGCCTCAAATTTAGAAAGTTTTATACTTAGAATGAATTAAAAAAATGTCAAATCTTATGAGAAAATTATTCAAAATTCTAACTCTTCTTCATCAACAACTTCAGAAATTCTTTTCCAATAAAAGGATTAATGATATGTTGAAACCCTTTTTGCAAGATAAAAACTGTAATTGTCGCATTAGTTTCTGGCGAATAAATCACATCTGTTCCCCACCAACCACCATGATAATAGGCATTGAATCCCATATCAAAATGATAAATTCCCAAACAATATTTCGATTGATCCGAAGGTAAAACATATGTTGACATCGAATCCAAAATTTGTTTATTCTGAATAATTTTCCCTTCAAACAAATACTGAAAAAACAGAGCCGATTCTTTCGCTGTCGAAGCTATTCCACCACCACCATACAAATCCCACGAAGGATCTAAATCATACGAATCCCACTTGTATTTATCTGCATATTGATGCGCAAGCGGAAGTGTTTTCGAAGGATATTTCTCCAAATCGATAAACCACGTTTGTGTCAAACCTAATTCTTTATACTTTAACAAATCTCGAATTACTTTGTAAAATGGTTGACGCGTTTTTTGTTCAATAATTTCTGCTAAAAGCAAATAATTGATATCACCGTAACTAAACTTTTCTCCTACTTTTTGTGGACTTCCGATTTCCATTGCTCGTTTTATTTGTTCCTCCTTCGTCCATTTATATTGCGGTCGCTGATTAACTAATTCAAAATACGCATCATCGACATAATCTTGTATTCCAGAAGTGTGCGACAACAAATGTTTGACTGTTATCGTATTCAAATCATAACCATCTTTTTCGAGCAATTGACGAGTCTTCTTAGACAATAAATTCTTGATCGATTGGTTAATTCTAACTTGACCTTTTTCTACCAAACGCAAAATTGCAGCAGCTACATAAGGTTTGGTATTACTTGCGATTAAAACCGGTTGTTGGCTGTTTAAAATTTCGTTGGTTTTAATATCCAAAACTCCTTTTGCATAACTCCACGAAATGTTTTGTTCTGGTGCTTCAACGTGAACAATAATTCCGACAGCGTTTTTATTTTTTTCGTAAATCGAATCTATTTTAGATTGAAAAATGGTTTGCAGCTGCGCAAATCCGATAAAAGGAATGAGTACAATATTGAGTAGAAGTCTTTTCTTCATTTAGTGTTATTTGATTTTAAAGATAAATAAAATCTTGAATTGTATGTGATACGCTTAACGTTTTAAGTTGTACGTAATATGTTTTACAAAGTGTAAAATTCGAAACACTAATCTCGTAACTCACGCAACTCATAAATCAAAAGAAAGCTAAGCAGGAATTACTAAACTCTTGCTTAAGAGTTCACCAACTCTTAGGTATCTTTTAACCAAAATAAAGGCAAGATTAAAAATCTTGCCTTTATTATTAAACTTACAAGTTAAAATCTATTTAATTTCAACACGAATTCCTTCACTTTGCGCACTCAATTCTGGTGCATACATATTTTGCATCGATGTAATTCCGTTCGAGAAATTACCTGCATTATTCGCTTTCAAATCATATTCGAAAACATATGTTCCTTTTCTCATGTAATCCGAAAAGAAATTAGTTGCAGCATCTCTTGTGCTTTCGTAATATCCAAATTCGCCTTTCCATTTGTAACCAGAAAGTACATTCACAGGTTCGAAACCACTTGCACGCATATCTTTGATGTGTACAAACTGCATGTTGCGATCAACAGAAATCTCTAATCGAACAGTTACAATATCACCAACTTTTATCGGTGTTGACGTTGTAATTTCTTTCAGAATTGGACCATTTGCAGAATTCGATTTAACAAATAATTTCTTGTTGAATTTAATTCCAGTTTCAGCAGATTTTATTTTATCTAAATCTTCAAAATATTGCCAATACATCGCTCCCCAAGCAACACCTGGAGAAGTTTTCGAAACTTCAACTTTACCCATTTCAGGTTTAATTTCTTCTTTGTTCCAAGAAGTTTTTACATAACCCGAACCAGCTTGCGCATTGTTATCTAAATTAATTTTTTGATTTCCGATCTTCACTTCAATTCCTTTCTCTGCATCTATCCAAGATTTTCCGAAATTCATTAAAGCATAAACCGCTTTTGTCGTTGCTTTTGTCGAATTCCACTGATTTGTTTGACGATTTTTCAATAACCAAACTTTCATTTCTTCGACAGATTTTTCATCTTTTGTTACCTCGTCAAATGCTTCGATTAACAACGATTGTGTTTCTACAGGCGCTTGATACCAAAACCAACCCGGTTGATTTTCTTTCCAATACATACCCATTTCATCCGATTCTACTGCTTTTTCTTTGATCGAATTGACTACAATCTTAGCAGCAGACTGCATTCCAAAACGATTCATCACAATTGCAGCCATTGCTTTTTGTTGCAACGACAACTCTAATTTTGTATCATTTAGATTCTTTAACATCGCTGTTTTCATTTCTTCCAATTCTTTCGACATCGGATAATCTTCTAAGAAAAACGAACGCGCATATAAATAATGTAAACCGTCTGAATACGTAACATCCTTGAATGATTTTTGATCTTTTTTGAACTCTTTGAAACGTTTTAAATTCTCATCATCAATAAACTGAATCGCTTTTTTGATTAATGGATTTACATCTATTTCAAATGCTTTGAAATTCACATCCATTTTCTTCATATTTCCGAAACCAGAAACAATATGCGTTGTGATATATTCGTTTGGACGACCACCGTCAAACCAAGCAAAGCCACCATTTGATTGTTGTTTATCCGATAATTTTTGGAAAGCCGATTTCATTTCCGTTTGCATTTGATTCAATTCAAATAAAACTGCAATTTGCTTCATTTGCTCTTCTTCGCTTTCTGCATTTTTCATCCAAGGCGTTTCTTCTAAAATGATATTTTTCAATTCTTGGTTCAATTGTAATTTTGATTTCAATTCACCTTTTTTGTTCCAATCATCAAAAACAGCTTTAATTTTTGGATTTGAATTGATCACTTTTTCTGAAATCATATTTCCATATAAACGCGAGAACACTTGCTCTGCACATTCGTAAGGATATTCGCGCAAATAAGGCAACGAGAAAACTGCATACCAAATCGGATTCGTTGTCATCTCGAATGTTAATTTGAAATTATCTAACGAAGTCGATTTATTGTTGATCATGTTATCAAATTGGAACGATTTCTTTTGACCTTCTTTCACATAAATCGGCAACGTTTCTGTCACCATCATACGATTTGTCAAAATTGGTAAAGCCGATTCTTCACCATCCGAAAAATCTCCAGCCGAAGCCACCACACGATACACAACTGCTTGTACATTTTTCGGAACATCAATTGTCCACGTCACTTGATCCGAGCTTCCTTTTGCAACAGAGAAATTCTGAACTGCATTTGTCAATTTGAATTGTGCATCAATTGGTTGATTGGTAAACGCATCAAACAACATCAATTTCGCAGAACCATTTAATACCTTATCTGATAAATTATTAATCTTAGACGAAACCGAAATTTGATCGCCTTCACGTAAGAAACGTGGCATATTTGGCACAACCATCAAGTCTTTTTGCGTGCGAACATTTTGCTCCAAATAACCTGTTTTAAGGTCTGGCGTATGTGCAATTGCCATAAATTTCCATTCTGTTAAACTTTCTGGCGTAGTAAATTCTATAATAATATTTCCTTTTGCATCTGTTTTTAAGTTTGGATAAAAGAAGGCTGTTTCATTTAAATTTGTACGCGCTTTTACATTATCTAAAGTTGCGTTTGCCTCTTTTTTAGTTGTAATAATCACTACTCCATTTGCTCCTCTTGCTCCATATAAAGCAGTCGCCTCTTCTCCTTTCAATACATTCATAGACTGAATATCATCTGAATTAAGTTCTGGCATTATATCATACACAACTCCATCTACAACATAAAGTGCATTTGAAATTTCGGCAGAAGAAACTCCACGAACTGTTACATTTGCAGAAGCTCCAGGTTCTCCTGCTTGAGTTGAATAACCTAACGATTTCTTATCTCTTGTAATTCCTAAAGCTGTTACAACAGAACCTTCTAAACTTACATCAGCAGCAGCCCCCATTTGTACCTCAACATGAATTTCATTTTCTGATACTTCTTTTATTTTTACACCTGGCGCAACAGACTTCATCATCATACGATTCATGCGATATTGATTGAAACCAAAATCAAATAAATTAAGGTCTAATCCTGCATATCCTCTTGCATAAAAATCATAATTTGTACGATAATAAATTGCTCGAGATTGATTTGTTATATAAAATTGATATAGATTAAAAGGGTTATTTCTTCTTGAATTTGTAAAATCATACACATTAAAATCTAATGAATTTGACGCAAATTGATCCAACGAAGCGTCGTACATACTTGTTAAAACCTCAGCTGAAACTTTATCTTTATTTGGTCCTTCAATTTTTAGTTGCCATTTTTCTTTTGCACCTGGCGTCAATTTATCACGTAAAACTTCAGCCGTAACTTTCAGTTGTTTATTGGTAAACGGAACTGCCAAATTAAGACTCCCTGTTTGCACATCATTGAATTTCGTCATGGCATAATTCACATAAATTCCACCGCGAT
>NZ_DKSQ01000037.1:9936-17634 GCF_002472765.1 Empedobacter sp. UBA7252 | reverse complement strand
CCGCGATATTCTTCTTTAATTGGAATTTCGACTACAGATTTTTTACTCAAATCCAAAAAACCTTTCTCAATAATTGTTTGATTCGCCTCTACTTCATAATACACAAATGTATTTTTAGAACCCGATTTGAACTCAATTTTTGCAACATCTTTTGGTTCGAAAGTCAATTTATTAGGCGAAACTGCTAAAAGTGTTTTAATTGCATTTGCTTTCTTTTCATTCGAAACATAAATCAATTTATCCACTTCCACTTTTTGTGTTCCGTCCATCACAAAACCTTTTACAACATAATAACCTTCTTCTAAATTTGAAGCTTGATTAAATTTAATTTCATCAGAAATTTTTGTATCAAAATCACTTTCAAAAACCTTTTGATTTGTTGTCCACGTTTTTGGATTCATTTCGTCACCATAAGGTTCATTCGGAAATATTTTTTTGAATTCTTCTTTCGAATAAATATTATAATCTGTTGTAAATTTTTGACGACGAACTATTTCTTTTGGTGCATTTAACGAATAAATTTCGACGTGTCCTTTTCCATCTAATTTTTCATCATTCAAGTTTTTCACTTCAATTTTGAAAGCTTTCAAATCATCTACTTTAGCTTTCTCAGAAATAGCAATATTTAACGATATTCTTGTGTCTCCAACTTTTACGGAAGAAGATTCTGATTGCGTTTCTCCATTGATATCCGTTGCATTTACTTCAATAAAATAATTGTAGGTTCTTACCTCATCTTTCTTTTTCTCCGAAGCTGGTTTTGCTACAAATTCAAAGTTAAATTTTCCTTCCGCATCTGTTGTTGTATCTCCAAACGTAATTTCTTCTCGTTCTCCACGACCTGCTGGAATTGAGCGATACCAAGGCCAAAATGTAAAAATTTCTTGACGATAAACACGATACGAAACTTTAGCATTATCGATATTAGCACCAGAAAAAGCAATCGCCTTTCCTTCTACTTTTACCTTGTCGTTTAAACTATAAACACCTTTATTTTTCTCTATTTCTACTTTGAATTTTGGACGTTTATATTCTTCCACTTTGAATGAATAATAACCGTCTTCATTAATAGCTCTGATCGAAAAGTTACCTGTTAAAGCAGAACTTGGCAAAATAAAACTTCCATTTACAGATCCAAATTCATTAGTTGTTAAATCTATTTTAGAAAGCTCTTTATTGTTAACATCATATAAAGCAATCGTCAATTTAGAATTTGGAATGATATTTCGAGTTTTATCTTTCGATAAATAATAAATTCCTTTGAAATAAACCGTTTGTCCAGGACGATAAATCGCACGATCTGTGAAAATCTTGACAGAAGAATCATCATCTTCATCATCACGATCATAATCGTAGTAATACGTTGAATAAATAGTATGTTCGTCTTTCACACGATATTGAAGATTTCTCCAGCCCGAAGGAATTGTTATTATTCCATCTTTATCCGATGTTAAAGTTTTTGTTTCCTTTTTATTATAATTTGTCAAATTAGAAAACTCAACCGCAACATTACTTTCTGGTTTTCCAGTTTCACGATTCACAACCGACAATTTATCATTTAAAGAATTTATCGCATATTTCGAAACCATTACATCTAAATAATCAATATCGTCTTTTGTGTTGATTCTGAATTCAGAATTATTCGAAAAAAGGACAATATAACGACCAGATTTTAGTGGATTTAATTTAACAATTGTCGAATGATTTTGATAATCTTCAAACGATTTAACATCAATTGCATATTGATCAACAACCTTTAAACTATTCAGAAATTTTTGCGCTTCTGCAATTCTATTTTCGTTGTAAACATTTAACGCTTGTATTTTATCTTTTCCATCAAAACCTTCATTATAAGCGAAAATTCTCACAAAAACTTGCGACAAATTTTTATGCGTTAATTGAATTGGTGTATTCTGATTTTCGTTAATATATCGCTCTGCTTGTACACTTAATTCTTGCGATTTTATCTTCGAAACTAAATTATTTATATTCTCTAATTCCTCCGAATTTGGATAAAGCTTCGCAACTTTTTGTTGTAGTTCAAAAATCTTATTTACGTTCGCCAATTTATCTTCTTGCAAACCATAATAATCTGTCGCTAAAGTTGCATACACATAAGACGAATACCATGCTTTTGGATATTTTGTTGCTAAAAATTCTTTTTGTTTAATAATTTCTTGAACCGAAGTCGAACCTCGGTTTGAATCAATTAAAATCAATTCATTGTACAAAACAGCATTTTCGTTATTTTTTTGTTTATTAATCTCAACTAAATCAGAAAGCAATTGATTTGCTTTATCTTTTTCATCATTCTCATTCAGATAATTGATATAATTTCTTGCTAAAACATCATACAATGTTGGCGTTAAATCAAATTGTTGTTGCGCATTTTTCTTATCATTTGCAATATTCAAAATCATTTTATAATCTTGAGATTTTGCATTTATTAATTCATTTTTTGGTTGAATTGATTTCGAAAAATAATCATTAATTGTTTTCTTAAAAGTATCTTCTGTCCAAAATCTCACATCATTTGTAGCTTGATTTTCGACATTTGTACGACTATTGATTTTCCAACGATTTTCGTTGTAATACAATTGATATAACTCAGCTAAATATGAATAAACAATCGCATTATTTACAATTGATTTTTCATCTAAATCCTTTTTAAACAAATCAAAAACGAAGTTTACATCATCTGTTTCATCAGAAGTTGCGACTTTTATTTTTGCTTCATAAAACAAAGCTTTCAGATAACTTTGTTGATTATTTTGCTTTTTTGATAACGTTTTAAGTTCATCAATTTTTGGTTGGATAGATTTGAATTGACCATTTTGCATTTGTTGGTCAATTTCCTTCCACTTTTGATCAATCGTTGGGGATTGAGCCATAAGCATCGAATTGGTTAAAATTAATAATAAAAACAGTAGCTGTTTCATAGATTCTTTCTTTTATCAGTAGATGCAAGTTACGGAAAAATGGTTGGTTGAGGAAGTAAAAAAATTATCAAATGGTTTATATATAGCACAAAAAAAATCTGAATGTTGCCATTCAGATTTTTTGATATATAAGTTGATTAGTTGTAGTTTTTATAAATCGTCTACGTCTAAATCTTCGTCGATTTGTAAATCATTTAATTCAGCATCTTCTGCAAAATCAATATCTTCTTCATCGTCTAAATCAACCATCATGTCTTTTTTAGGCGCTTTAAGAGGCATTGAACCGAAACGGTAAACCGTTAATGGATAATTAAGAACAGCTGGTTTATCTTCTACAGAAATTAATTCAGCCACAAATGTCCACATTTCCATAAAATCATATACAAAAGCCATACGATCTCCTTGATTAGCAAAAGCTTCTTTGATATAAAAATCAGCCATTGTTTCATCAGTTCCATCATCAGACATATCCTCTAAAGGAATTTCTTTTGTTTGGTTTCCATCTTCATCTACTTCATAGAACGACGCCAACTCCTCACCTTGTAAACTAAAAGCACTAATTATACCTTTGTACAATGTGAATAATGTTTGCTTCTCTTTAATTTCTATGTCTCTAAAAACATCCTCTTTTGCATCAAGGAATACACGAATTTTATATATCACTTTCTAAATATTTTTCGGTTCCAAATTTAAATCTTTTCCCATATTAATTACAAATTCTAATGCAGAATTATAATTATTTTCTACTTCGCCTTCTAAAATTGCTTCTTTGATGGCATTTTTTAAGATTCCAATCTCTTTTCCTGGCTGAATATCAAATATTTCCATTATTTGTTCACCTGTAATTGGTGGTTGAAAATTACGTACTTTATCACGTTCTTCAACATCTTTTATTTTTTGTTCTACAACTTCAAAATTTTGTTTGAAACGTTTTTGTTTACGTTCATTTTTTGTTGTAATATCAGCTTTGCAAAGCGTAATTAAATCGTCGAAATCTTCTCCAGCATCAAACAATAATCTACGTAATGCCGAATCTGTAGCGTCGTCTGTTACAACAGCAATTGGTCGAGAACTCATCATGACTAACTTCTGAACATATTTTACTTGCGGTCCTAATGGTAATTTTAATCGTCTGAACAATTTTAATACCATTTTTGATCCAACAAATTCATGCGAATGAAATGTCCAACCTACATTTTTATCAAAACGTTTTGTTACAGCTTTTCCAATATCATGCAACAACGCTGCCCAACGTAACCAAACATTATCTGTGTTGACAGAAATATTATCAACGACTTCTAACGTATGATAAAAATTATCTTTATGTTTCTGACCTTCAACCTCTTCGATTCCTTTTAACGCAACCAATTCTGGTAAAATATGTTGCATTAATCCTGATTGTTCCAACAACAATAATCCGACCGAAGGTTTGTCAGTCATCATAATTTTCTGAAACTCATCCATTACGCGTTCAAAAGATACGATATTAATACGTTCTGCATTATCAATTATTGCCTGAAAAGATTTTTTTTCTATTTCAAAATCCAATTGAGCTGCAAAACGAATCGCACGCATCATACGCAAAGGATCATCAGAATAGGTAACATTCGGCTCTAATGGTGTTTTGATAATTTTATTATTCAAATCTTCTACTCCATTAAAAGGATCAATTAATTCGCCAAAATTCTCTTTATTCATCGAAATTGCCAATGTATTGATCGTAAAATCACGACGTTTTTGGTCGTCTTCCAACGTTCCGTCTTCAACATGTGGTTTTCGACTATCTTCTGAATAACTTTCTTTTCGCGCACCTACAAATTCCAAATCTGTGTCTTTATATTTGAACATTGCTGTTCCAAAACGTTTAAAAACTGAAACTTGTGATGTATGTCCTAATTTATTAGCCAATTCTTTAGCCAATAAAATTCCATTTCCAACTGTTACAAAATCGATGTCCTTTTTCTGACCACGATTCAATAAATAATCGCGTACAAATCCACCAACCACATAAGTTTCTTGATTAATTTCATCAGCAACTTCTGCTACATTTCTAAAAATTGGATTTGATACGGCTTCTAAGATTTTCATTCTGCAAAAGTATAAGTTTTGAAATAAAAAACTACTCTCTAATAACTTTTACTTCGTTATCTAGACCTAATTTAATTATCGTTGATGCAGTGAACTGAGGTACAAAGGTTTTTGTTTCATCTGGATAAAAGTCAACACGCTCTAAAATAGTAGGATTAACTTCCGAAAACACTTTTGGAGAAGATTCTCCTGATAAATTAGCCGATGTAGACACAATTGGTCCTCCTAATTTCCCGATGATTTTTTTACAAAACAAATCATCAGTCATTCGAATGGCAATTGTATTATCTTCTGCAATTAACGATTGTGGTAAACCTTTTGGATTATCGTAAATAATTGTAAGAGGTTTTTCGTTCAAATCAATCAAATCCCAAGCTAATTCTGGCACCTCAACAATATTTTGTAACATACGTGGAGAATCAACCAAAATAATCAACGATTTTGATGAAGGACGATTTTTTATCTGATAAATTTTTTCGATTGCAGCCTCATTCTTCGCATCACAACCCAGTCCAAGAATTGTGTCTGTTGGATAAAGCATTGTTTCTCCTTGTTTTAGTTTGGCTACAATTTCGTTTATATCTGACATTTTCTTTGTTTTATAAATTTGAGTGCAAAGGTATTATAGGAAAGTTGAATGAAGTCGATTTTCTTCGAAATATTATTTATCGCAAAATAGATTTTAGATTTCATAGACCTTTAGATATTCATTTGCCGCTTTATCCCAACTAAAACTTCCAGCTCTTTTGATATAAGCTTCTATAAAATAATCTGAATTTTGATTGTATTGATTTAACGCATCTTCCACTACATTTTTCATATATTCTGGTTCAAAATCATTCCAATAAAACGCATCTTTTCCACCAATTTCTGGTAAAGACGTTTTATCAGATAAAATAATTGGTTTTCCAAAGCTCATCGCTTCTAAGGGAGGCAAACCAAAACCTTCTCCAGTTGATGGAAATAAGAACGCTTCGCAATTTTGCATATAAAATTGCTTTGCTCGTTCAGAAACTTTACCTGATAAAAAAACTTGGTTTTCTAATTTTTCTTTAGCAATTAAATCTTTTATTTTTTGACCATAGGCATTCGTACAATTCCCAGAAATAATCAAATTAAAATCTGGTAAAAATTTCATCATTTTTACAAGTGATTCAAAATTTTTCTTTTCAAGAAAAGCTCCAATCGTATAAAAATAAGGTTTTGAAATATCTAATGGAGATTGAAAATCATCACAATTTATAATTTCTGAAATTGAATTTCCATTATAAATTATTGTATTTTCTATTCCCGAAATATCAAAATATTGCATAGTTTGTTTCTTTGCATATTCAGAAATAAATGTGATAACATCTACTCGCTTAATCTTTTCTTTAAAATATTTAATGTGATTTGGACTATAATCAAGCGAATTTTCTTCCATAAAATTAACATCATGAATCGTCAAAACATATTTTTTTGGTTTATGACAAGGTTCAACTTTTATATTTTGATTTAAGGAGTGCCAAACATCATACTTTTCACGCGTTCTGAAAAACGGATTGCGCATTAAACTATAATATTTTTTATAATGAAATTTAGTACCAAATTCAGTCCTTAAATCTTCAGGTTTTTTGTAAAGTAAATAAATTTGATCATCAAAATTTAATTTCGAAAGAGCTTTAATCAATTCGTAATTAAAAACTCCGAAACCAGTTGCACGATTCTTTAGATTATGAGATTCTAAAAGAATTTTTTTTACCATAAGTTAGGTTCTAAAATTTTTAAAAAACTTGTTTTAAGTTGTCCTTATTTTCAACAAAAATAGACATATCTTTGACAGATTAAAATGAAATATAGATTTTTTCTATATTAATTATAATATTTTGAAAAATGACACAGAAAATTGTCGTAAATAATAATTATCAAACTACGCAAACTGAAATCAAATCCATTATTGACAATTTTGACTTGATTGACGATTATATTGCAAAAGGCACAAGAAATTCTATCAAAAAAAAGACATTAAAATCGGGTAAAATTGCAACGATTAAATCATTCAAAATTCCGAATATTGTCAATAAATTTGTGTATCGATTTTTTAGAAAATCTAAAGCAGAACGATCTTATGAATATGCAAAACTATTGATTGATTTAGGATTTTTGACTCCATATCCTATTGCTTTTGTAGAAAATAAAACCATTATAAATTTTAATGATAGTTACTATTTCTGTGAATTAGTTGAAGCTGATTTAACTTATCGTGAATTAGTTGAAATTCCAACTTGGGAAAATAGAAACGAAATCTTGAAACAGTTTACAAAATTCACATTTGATTTGCATGAAGCTGGAATTGAATTTTTGGATCATTCTCCAGGTAATACTTTAATTAAGCAAGTTGGAGATAATCAATATGAATTTTATTTGGTTGATTTGAATCGTATGAATTTTCACAATTCAATGAGTTTTGATATTCGAATGAAAAACTTTTCTCGTCTAACTCCTCATAAGGAAATGATTGAAACTATGGGAAAAGAATATGCGAAACTTATTAATAAACCAGAACAAGAAGTTATTGAAGCTATGTGGAATAAAACACAAGAATTCCAACAAAAGTTTCAGACAAAACAAGCTCGAAAAAAGAAATTGAAAGCCATGATTGGTAAAAAATAATAACAAAAAAGCAGATTTG
>NZ_DKSQ01000037.1:0-9859 GCF_002472765.1 Empedobacter sp. UBA7252 | reverse complement strand
CAAATCTGCTTTTTTGTTATTTTATCATTTCAGAAAATGGAATAATAATCTCATATCCTTTTTCTTTAAAATAATCGTTCATTCCTTCTCTATACGTCACTAAGACAAAATCTCCGCCCCAAGCTCCAAGACTTTTTACAGTTCCTAAATAATCAGGGAAATACAATTCTTTAACTTGCGGAATTTGCATAAAATCACCTAATCGTGCTTGATATTCATCTAAAATAGATTCTAAATCAGTTAAACTCTCAACTTTAGTTGCTTGAATAACCAAATCAGAAAGATCCTGAATCATTTTCCAATCTTTTGGTTTGTTTTTGTAATGATTTCCCACAACGGCTTGCGTATCTTGCTTTTGATTAAGATAAACAAAATAAAGTTGATCTTTAAAATTCCAATTCAATTCCAATTCTTCTACTTCAATTGGATTATTCGAAAACAAAATCGGTTGATGATGATGTGCACAAGCAATGTCATAACCACTTGTATTGAAAGTCAATTTATTCAATTCAAAAGGATTTATTTCAATCCATTGGCTAATCAAATCAATCAAAGTCGAGCTACTTCCCAATCCCCATTCTTGCGAATATTCTAACTTCGTTAAACATTGATAACTATTATTAGAATTAAAAAAATCAGGATTTAACGATTTAGCTTGTTTTAAAATATTTTGTAATGATTGACTTAATTTCTCGTTTGTAGAAGAAATTATTTCTAAATCATTCAATCTAATTTCAGCTTCAAACCAAATAGAATTATCAAATTTTGTCGCTTTCCAAGTGATTAAATTTTCTGTTTCTGATGAATTTTCTACAAACAAACATTGCCC
This sequence comes from Empedobacter sp. UBA7252, assembly GCF_002472765.1. NCBI lineage: Bacteria > Pseudomonadati > Bacteroidota > Flavobacteriia > Flavobacteriales > Weeksellaceae > Empedobacter > Empedobacter sp. UBA7252. Next base: position 9,030 of record NZ_DKSQ01000037.1, on the reverse strand, counting down.
ATATTTCGTGGGCAATGCAAATGCTTTCGCTCCATCAATTACAATATATTCCCCGATAAGGAATAATTTTCCATTGGAACGGTATGTTTTCATTTCGTTTAGATTTGTGCCGAAGAAGTTGAGACCTCTCTGTTTATTTTTTTCACTAAACCTTGTAAAGTATTTCCTGGTCCAACCTCAATAAATTCACTCGCACCATCAGCAATCATATTTTGAACAGATTGCGTCCATTTTACTGGAGCAGTTAATTGAGCAATCAAGTTTTTCTTAATTTCAGCAGGATCTGTAACAGCTGTTGTGCTTACATTTTGATAAACTGGACAAATTGGAGTATTGAATGTTGTTTCTTCAATAGCTTGTGCTAATTCTTCTTCAGCAGGTTTCATTAAAGGTGAGTGAAAAGCTCCTCCTACTGGTAAAACTAATGCTCGTTTTGCACCTAACTCTTTCAGTTTTTCGCATGCTACATTAACCGCTTCAATTTCTCCAGAAATCACTAACTGACCTGGACAATTGTAATTTGCAGCCACTACAACTCCATCAATTTCTGCACAAGCATCTTCTACAATTTTATCTTCTAACCCTAAGATTGCAGCCATTGTAGATGGATTAGCTTCACATGCAGCTTGCATTGCTAAAGCACGTTTGTAAACTAATTTTAATCCAGATTCAAAGTCTAAAGTTCCATTTGCAACTAAAGCAGAAATTTCTCCTAAAGAATGTCCTGCAACCATTTCTGGTTTAAAATCTGGTAAAATTTTCGCTAAAATAACAGAATGTAAAAAAACTGCTGGTTGCGTAACTTTTGTTTGTTTTAGGTCTTCAGCAGAACCTTCAAACATAATTGATTTTATATCAAATCCTAAGATTTCGTTTGCTTTGTCAAATAATTCTTTTGCGATTTCAGAATTTTCGTACAAGTCTTTACCCATTCCAGAGAATTGAGCGCCTTGTCCTGGAAAAACATATGCTTTCATTGTATTATTTTTAATGTATGACAAATGTATAATAAAATCTCAAACTTCTTTATTTAACCTAAGTTTTGATTTTCTTTTCTATAAATTTCGTCCAAATATTTATAACGATTTGCAACAGAAATTGCATGTAGTTTTGCAATTGTATAACCATCTTTTCCATCTAAAAAACCAAATCTCACCACAAAATAATTGAAAAAACGATAAGCAGGCTTTATGGTATAATGATAAAATGATGGTTTCAAATTTTTGAGACGAAGTTCTTGTGCTCGTAAGCGAGAATAACTATTAAGTTTATCTAAATAATATTCTTCATCAATAAACGTATGATGTTTCACTTTTTGTTCCAAATCACCTACTGCCCCATCACATTCTAATAATTCATGAACCATCAAACCATCTTTATATCTACATTTAGATTTTCTAAAAAGACGAACAGCTCTCACATTTTGCTGACCAGAAAATTCTATTTTCTTATTCTTAAAATAAAATGAATGATAAGCCATAAAAGCTACATCCTGTAAATTTGAATTTACTTTCTTTATTAATTCTTCTTTTAATTCAGATGAAAGTTCTTCATCTGCATCAAAAAAAGTGACCCAATCATTTTTTGCCAAAGAAAGTGTATAATTTCGTTGATTTGTGAAATTATCAAACTTGCGTTTTACAAACTTTACTTTTGGATTTTGGAATGCAATTTCTTCCGTTTTGTCTGTACTATATGAATCTACAATTATTATTTCATCTGCATAACTAGCCTCATCAAGAAATCTTTTGATGTTTTTTTCTTCGTTAAGTGTAATTAGTAGAGCAGAAATTTTAGTAGACATTCTCTATAGTAATCTAATTTTATAAATAGAAACTCAAAATTTCTGTTTTTATTTTATTAATGGTGATAAGAAATATTCTAACTTTTCTTTAAACAAATCGAAATCAAAGATTGAATAAAATTCATCAACTTGTTTTTTTATTTGACGATTGTTTAAATCTCCAAGTTTTTCAGGAAAATAATCTTTTAAATGAACACTTGTGTGATGAATTCCATCTTCGAAAGTTGCCCAAACTTTTTTATCAATCCAAGGAGAAAAAATAATAAACGATTTTTTCCCTAAAGCCTTGGACATATTAATTGCTCCTCCATCATTTCCTACAATCACATCACATTCGTTTGCAATTGCAATAAACTCGCGCAAATCATTACCCAACAATTCAAAATAAACTTTCGATTTGGTTTCATCAGATAATTGATTATATACTTCTTTTGCTTGCGATAATTGTTTCGGAAAATAATTGAATAAAATATTGACATTATAATGTTGACCAATAAAATCAACCATTTTTGCCATTTGATTCAACGGATAAGTTTTTGAAGGATCAGAACCAAGTAAACTAATCATAACTGATTTACGAGTAGAATCAACTTGATGTTTTTCAAATAAATCTTTCGCAAAGTTTATTTCTTCTTCTGTTAAATACAATTTCGGTTCTGTTGCCAAAGGAATTTCAATTCCTAAAGGCTTCAATAAAGACAAACGATGTTCGATTGCTAAACCTAAATATGAATTTGGTTCGTCATGTTTTTCTACATTATCTGTATACAAAAACGTTCTTCCAATCTTTTTGTACGATATTTTTTTTGGTGCATTATTGATAAAAACATCTACCCAACTCTGTAATTTTGAGTAAGCATCAATTACAATATCATATCTATTTTGATTAACTTTTTTCGAGAATTTAATCAAATTCATCAAGCCTTTGTTTTCTTTTTCATCGAAAACAATTTTATGATCGATGTATGGATTATTCTCTAAAACAGGCAAAGTATTACTATTGATTAAATAATCAACAATAGCATTTGGATAAGCTCTTTTGATATTTTCGCACAACAATGATGTGATTAAAACATCGCCTATCATCTTGTGTTGGATAATCAAAATTTTCATAAAACATAGTTATAAAGCAAAACTACTAAAATATGTTTGATTCGAAAATAAAAAATCCTCAACAAAACTGCTGAGGATTATATTTTATAAAATTTATTCTACTTAAACCGCCACATTATGCTCGCGTAATGCATCGTTTAATGAAGTTTTTTTATCTGTAGACTCTTTACGAGTTCCGATGATCAAAGCACATGGAACTTGGTATTCACCTGCAGCAAATTTCTTTGTATAAGAACCTGGAATTACAACTGAACGAGCAGGAACATAACCTTTAATTTCTACTGGTTCGTCACCTGTTACATCAATAATTTTAGTAGATGCTGTCAACACAACATTTGCTCCTAAAACCGCTTCTTTACCTACACGAACTCCTTCTACAACGATACAACGAGATCCGATAAACGCATTATCTTCAATAATTACTGGCGCAGCTTGCAATGGCTCTAAAACTCCACCGATTCCTACACCACCAGATAAATGAACATTTTTACCAATTTGTGCACAAGAACCTACAGTAGCCCAAGTATCAACCATTGTTCCTTCGTCCACATACGCACCAATATTTACATAAGAAGGCATTAAAATAACTCCCGAAGAAATATACGCACCATAGCGGGCAACAGCATTTGGAACAACACGAATTCCTTTTTCAGCATAGTTACGTTTCAATTCCATTTTATCATGGTATTCAAAAATTCCTGCTTCTAAAGTTTCCATTTTCTGAATTGGGAAATACATTACAACTGCTTTTTTCACCCATTCGTTTACTTGCCAATCTTCTCCAACTGGTTCTGCACAACGTAATTGTCCGTTATCGATTAACTCAATTACTTCACGAATTGCAATTTGTGTTGACTCTTCTTGTAACAATTCTCTATTGTCCCAAGCTTTTTCTATGATTTGTTTTAAATTCTCCATCTTTATTAATAATAGCCACAAATATAAAAATTATAATCAAGGGATTTCATAGAGATTATTTATTATTGAATCGTTTTTTTAAATTTGCCAAATGTCACGAATATTAGCGTTAGATTACGGAGGAAAAAGAACAGGCGTTGCCGTAACCGATGAATTGCAAATTATAGCTTCGCCAGTTGATACAATTGATACATCAAAATTGATGGATTTCTTGAAACAATATATCGAGAAAGAAAACGTTTCTGACCTTGTAGTTGGATTATCTGTTCGTTTTTCAGGAGAATTAAATGAGATTGAAAATCAAATTCAACCTTTTTTGAAAAAATTTTCTGAACAATTTCCGTTGATTAAAATTCATCGTGAAAATGAGATGTTTACCTCAAAAATGGCTTCTCAAGCAATGTTTGCTGGAGGAATGAAAAAGAAAAAACGTCAAGAAAAAGGAATGGTCGATAAAGTGAGTGCCGTAATAATTTTACAATCATTTTTATCACATAAACTATAACAAATTGTATCTTTGCCGTTAAATTAATAAAAAAAGATCAGAAAATGGTATTACCAGTTGTAGCTTACGGAGATCCTGTCTTGCGTAAAGTTTCACAAGAAATCGATCAAGATTATAAAAATTTACAAGAACTGATCCAAAATATGTTCGATACAATGTATGACTCTAACGGAGTTGGTATCGCAGCGCCTCAGATCGGGAAAGATATACGTTTATTTGTTGTTGATTGCTCGCCTTTCGAAGAAGATGAAGATTATGATGATGTAAAAGATGAATTAAAAGATTTCAAACGAGTTTTCATCAATCCAAAAAAAATCAGTAGTTCTGAAGGTGATGAATGGGCTTTTACAGAAGGATGTTTGAGTATTCCTCACATTCACGAAGATGTAACACGTCCAGAATCGGTAACTTTAGAATATTTTGATGAAAATTGGGTGAAACATACCGAAACTTTTTCGGATATTCGCGCTCGAGTTATTCAACACGAATACGATCATTTGGAAGGAAAGCTTTTTATTGACTATATTTCGAGCTTTAAAAAGAAATTAATAAGTAATAAATTAAAAAATATAACAAAAGGGAAAGTAAACACGAGTTACAAAATGAAATTCCCTTCATAGACCCTTAAACATAATAGAATATGGATTTATCAAGAGTTATCGCAATTTCAGGAAAACCAGGATTATACCGTTTAGTTTCTCAAACAAGAGGTGGTTTTGTTGTTGAAGATTTAGAAAAAGGTAAAAAAATCTCAATCGCTTCTAACTACAATGTTAGTTTATTAGACAACGTTGCTATTTACGGAGTATCACAAGAATTTCCTTTGGCTGAAGTTTTCTTCAGAATTTACAAAAAAGAAAACGGAGGAGAAACGATCGATTACAAAACTTCTGGTGCAGAATTGCGTAAATATATGGAAGAAGTTTTACCAGAATATGACGATTCAAGAGTTTATGATTCTGATTTGAAAAAATTATTCCAATGGTATAATATCTTACACAAAAACGGATTATTAAACATCGACTTAGCTGCTGTAGAAGCTGCAATGGCTGCTCAACAAGCACAAGAAGCTCCTGTTGCTGAAGTAGAAGCTACAGAAGAAGTTGTTGTGGAAGAAAGACCAAAAAAGAAAGCTCCTGCTAAAAAGGCTGCTGACAAAAAAGACGCTGAAGAAAAACCTGCTAAAAAAACTGCTGCTAAAAAAACAACAGCAAAAAAAGATAAAGACGCTGAATAATTAGAGATGAATACACGTAAAGATCAATTACAGGCTTTCGAAAGATTGTTGGATATAATGGATGAATTACGTGAAAAATGTCCGTGGGATCGTAAACAAACAATGGAAACGTTGCGTACGTTATCTATCGAAGAAATTTATGAACTTTCGGATGCCATCATCGAAAAAGATTCGGATGAAATAAAAAAAGAACTAGGTGATGTTTTTCTTCACCTAGTTTTTTATTCTAAAATCGCATCAGAACAAAACAACTTCGATGTTGCTGATGTTTTAAATGGTATTTGTGACAAATTAATTCATCGTCATCCACATATTTACGGCGATGTAGAAGCAAATACAGAAGAAAAGGTGCTTCAAAATTGGGAACAAATCAAACTAAAAGAAGGTAACAAATCTGTACTTTCTGGCGTTCCTACTTCTCTCCCAGCAATGGTAAAAGCTTACCGAATTCAAGACAAAGTAAAAGGTGTTGGATTTGAATTTGAAAATTCTGATCAAGTTTTTGATAAAATTATCGAGGAAATTAATGAATTCAAAGAAGAACAAAATCCAACAGATAAAGAGATGGAATTTGGTGACATTTTATTTTCTTTGATTAATTATGGACGATTTAATGGCATCAATTCTGAAGATGCTTTAGAAAGATCGAACAAAAAATTTATCACACGTTTTCAGAAATTAGAAGAAATCGCGAAAGAAAATGGTCAAAACATAGCTGATTTAACCATTTCCGAATTAGATAAATTATGGAATTTAGCGAAAATTCGCTAGTGTAAACTTAACACTATAAAGTTTATTCAAATCAACGAAAACGTTGTAATCAGACGTTTTAACACTATTATAAATAACTTTTATCGACACCAATAAAACAAAGTATTACAAATTATTGTGCACGCACAGAAAACCGACATATATTTGCAATGGTTATAGCGGGCAATAGCTTGTAATAATGGAAGGAAGTTTGTTTACTAAGTAAACAGTTTTCTCATTTTTTTGTGGTTTTGATGAAAAGGTGACTTAAAGTCGCCTTTTTATTTTTTATCAACTTCTATGTAAAATCACAATTCATAACAATCCTTTTTTATCTGAATAATTTGTAAATTTGTAGAATGCAGTTTCAATTAAATTCTGAATTCAAGCCAACTGGTGATCAACCAAAAGCTATTGAAGAATTATCAAATGGTATTCTAAATAATGATCGTTATCAAACACTTTTGGGTGTTACAGGTTCTGGTAAAACATTTACAATCGCGAATGTTGTACAAGATGTGCAACGTCCAACTTTAGTTTTGGCACATAACAAAACGTTGGCGGCACAGTTGTATATGGAATTCAAAGAATTTTTTCCGAATAATGCAGTCGAATATTTCGTTTCTTACTATGATTATTATCAACCAGAAGCTTACATTCCTTCATCAGGAACCTATATTGAGAAAGATTTATCAATTAATGAAGAAATTGAAAAGCTTCGTTTAAGTACAACTTCCTCCCTACTTTCTGGTCGTCGCGATATTTTGGTTGTGGCTTCAGTTTCGTGTTTATATGGTATTGGAAATCCAACAGAATTTCATAAAAATGTGATTCAGATTGAAACGGGGCAAATTATCTCGAGAACAGCTTTTTTGCATAAATTAGTCCAAGCTTTATATTCGAGAACAGAAGGTATTTTTCAACGCGGAAATTTTAGAATTAAAGGAGATACATTAGATATTTTCCCTGCTTATGCGGATGATGGAATCAGAATTAATTTCTTTGGTGATGAAATCGAAGAAATCTCAGTTTTCAATGTAGAAACAGGTAAAACTTCAACTAAATTAGATAAAATTAATATTTATCCAGCCAATCTTTTTGTTACTTCTAAAGACACTTTAAATGGTGCAATTGCTGATATTCAGATCGATTTGGGTAAACAAGTTGAATATTATCATGAAATCGGAAAACATCTCGAAGCAAAACGTTTGCAAGAACGTACTGAATTCGATTTGGAAATGATCAAAGAATTGGGATATTGTTCTGGAATCGAGAATTATTCGAGATACTTAGACGGTCGCGAACCAGGAACTCGTCCATTCTGTTTGTTAGATTATTTCCCAGAAGATTATTTGATGGTGATTGATGAGTCGCACGTTACAGTTTCTCAAGTTCATGCAATGTATGGTGGAGACCGCTCGCGCAAGGAGAATTTAGTAGAATATGGTTTCCGACTTCCAGCTGCAATGGACAATCGTCCGTTAAAATTCGAAGAATTTGAAGCTTTACAAAATCAAGTGATTTATGTTTCAGCAACACCTGCGAATTATGAATTAGAAAAATCGGAAGGAGTTGTTGTAGAGCAAGTCATTCGTCCAACAGGATTATTAGATCCAATTATTGAAATTCGTCCAACACAAAATCAAGTCGATGATTTGATGGAAGAAATCAATAAACGAGTAGAGTTAGACGAACGTGTTTTGGTCACTACTTTAACGAAACGAATGGCGGAAGAGTTAACGAAATATTTGACAAAATATGGCGTTCGATGTCGTTATATTCATTCTGATGTGGATACATTAGAACGTGTTCAGATTATGGCTGATTTACGCGCTGGATTATTTGATGTTTTGGTTGGAGTTAATCTTTTGAGAGAAGGTTTAGATTTACCTGAAGTTTCTCTAGTAGCAATTTTGGATGCTGATAAAGAAGGTTTTTTAAGAAGTCATCGTTCTTTAACGCAAACGGTTGGTCGTGCTGCTCGTAACGTGAATGGTTTGGCGATTATGTACGCAGATAGAATTACAGATAGTATGCAATTAACGATTGATGAAACAAATCGTCGTCGTGAAATTCAAATGAAATACAACAAAGATCACAATAAAGTTCCGCAAGCTTTAAACAAAAAAATAACGAAACTAAGTTTAGCTGCAGCAGATTTTGAAGAAAATCCTTACGAACAAAAACATTTGATTCAACAAGCAGCAGAGATTAATGAAAATTATTCGACAGAAGATAAAGAGAAATTGGTACAAAAATTGCAGAAAGAAATGGAAAATGCTGCAAAAAATTTAGATTTTATAAAAGCAGCCGAATTAAGAGATCAAATTCAACTCTTAACCAAAGAATAGCACGTTTTTTTCAACATTTCAATGAAAATTTTTAAGAATACATTTTTTTTAACTCTATCGTTTTTTACCATTTTATCATCTTGTAACACACAGATTTTAAAATCATCTTCAAATAATGAATTGCTTGAAAATGAAGAAAGTAGTTTAGTTCATACACGTGAATTAAAGATTTTCAAGAGATTTGATACACCTCCAAATTATGAAAGGAATCAAAATTATACAGATTTTGGTAAATGGATAAATAACCTTCCGCTCAAAAACAATAATACAGCTGTTTATTCTTTTGATGGTCAAAAAAAATCTAATCCAAATATATATGTAGGAGTTTTAGATTTAGAACAACCCAAAAAAA
>NZ_DKSQ01000024.1:2208-4403 GCF_002472765.1 Empedobacter sp. UBA7252 | reverse complement strand
CGAAGGTCATAGTTGGTATTCTGACTGGGACCCCAAACTTGGTACGATGCCCCGTTAAATGCAAAATAACCATAACCTTGATAAGTATCTAACGAAAGGTAACTGCCAAAGTCCTGATTACCCGTCTCACCGTAATCTGCTCGAAGTTTCAGGTCATTGATCCAAGAAGCTTTCGGAAAGAAATCCTCTTCCATAATTCGCCAGCCTAAGGAGAGCGCGGGGAAATAACCCCATTTGTTCAGTCTTCCAAATTTAGAAGAGCCTTCATAGCGCAAACTTGCCGATGCATAATATTTATTTGCCAAATCATAATTTACTCTTCCAAAAAAAGCGATCAGTTTCGCATCATTTTTATATGAACCAACCGATCTGAATGTGTAATCACCCGGCTGTGGATTGGTAGGAATAGGGACGTCATATTGACCTGAGCCCAGATTGTTATACGTCAGTACATCGGATGGGAAATTTTGGTTACCCGCATTCATTCCTGAATACAGAAAATAATTATATGCATATCCTCCTAATACGTTAATATTATGTCTTCCGAAACTTTGTTTGTAGTTTCCTGTCCATTCAAATACATACTGGTCACTTTTTTTATAATTTCTTCCTGCTGAATTTCTACCACTATTTCCATTAATCGCGCCTGTATTGTAGGACGGTGTAAAATTGAAATCAAAAAAATCAGAAGATTGTTGTGCCAACGTTACCTGTGTAGACAAGTTTTCCAAAATGTTAAGTTTAAAAGCTGCATTCCAGTCCAGGTACTTGCCCTCGGTTCCATCCAATACCGTGCGAAGTTCTTCAACAGGATTATAAGCACCAGAAAAACCCGTATTGATATAATTGAATAAGTTTGGATTTTTTGCATCCATCACCGGCAATGTCGGATTTAGTGTCAAACTTTGATTGAATGCATTATAACTGGCATTATTTGCTTTAAGGAACCTGGGCGCAATGGTTACAGTGGCTGTATACAGGTTATTGGCCGAGGTATGGGACAGATTCAACCGCGCCCCGTATTCTTTCTTGTCTGAACGTAAGTCCAATCCATGAGCATTGCGCAGGTCAAATGAGACGATATAATTGGTTTGTCTGTTTCCACCAGCTAAATGAAGCGTATTTTTTTGATTAAAGGCGAATTTGCGCGATACTTCGTTAAACCAATTGGTATTTCCTCCAAAATCCGTTCCTCGGTTGTGTTTTAAAAAATCTTCGGCACTGAGAACCTGGATACGGTTATTCGGTAAGTCAAAACTCGCATATCCATCATAAAATGCGTAAGGCTCAGATGTGCCTTTTTTTGTTGTGATAATAATTACGCCATTGCTCCCACGTGTTCCATAGATAGCAGAAGCTGCACCTCCTTTGAGTATATCGATTGATTCAATATCGTTTTGATTTAAGTTGTCAACATTTCCCCCAGGAACACCATTAACCACATAAAGCGGTCCAAGTCCGGCGTTGCGGGAAGACACACCACGTAGTTGCAGACTGGGAGAGGAATTCGGATCTGACTGGCCAGTGTTTACTACACTGAGTCCCGCTACCTTGCCAGCAAGAGCATTAAGTACGCCATTTCCACCAAATACGTTGAGATCCTTACCGTTTAGATGTGTAATGGCGCTGGTTACTTCTTTTTTATCTAGGGTTCCGTAGCCAACTACTACAACGTCCGCTAATCTTTCTTCATTTGTTTCAAGCGTTAGATTATAGACAGTGGCGTTATCAATATTCTTTTCCAATTTTTTATAGCCTAGAAAACTTATCTGTAATTTATCCCCGACATTTACTGCGGATAGTGAAAATCTTCCTTCGTCATCTGTTTTAGTAGCTTTTGGTTTTCCGGATACGGTAATAGAAACACCGGCCATTGGTTTACCTGTCACATCAAGAATTTTCCCTTGAATGTTTTTTTCTTGAGCTTGTACCCATGTCATTATCAGTATCCACATAAACACAGTTAATAGATACTTTAAAGACGAGCACTGTCTTAAATAGATTACCCTCATAAATTGGTTGTTTAAAATTTTTAAATTATCCCTTTTTTGCTGCTTAGGTATTTTCTAAAACAGCCATTGGTTACAGTTCCAAATCTAGAGAAACCAAATCCCAGGAAAAAGATCGTAAACGCAAAATATAAGTCTGGTGAATGTTTAAGTATTTGATTATTAGCTGTTATATCTATATTTTTC
>NZ_DKSQ01000024.1:0-2049 GCF_002472765.1 Empedobacter sp. UBA7252 | reverse complement strand
GAAAAATATAGATATAACAGCAGTAAATTAGGTAGGGAAATAACATTTAGCGTACCGAATAATCTAAATTTAACACGCAGTACGATATGTAATACAGCGAATCAGAGCTGTATAGATGGGTATTTAAACGTATCGGGTGTCTTGTTTCTAAATACTTTTAATCGTTCCGATCTGCATGATGTTTTTATCAAATTCATCCTTATCTATGATAGCTTTGCTTTTAATTTTTGCCCGATAAGTATAAATTGTGTTTAAGGAACAATGGAGAAATCCAGCAATTTTGGATGAATCATTTACACCGAGTCTGATTAGGGCGAAGATGCGCAATTCGGTATTCAAGAGCTCATTCGTTTTAAGCATTATCTTTCCATCTTCGGTCAGCAACGAGTTTAAATCGTCTACAAAACTGGGAAAGAGATGAAGAAAAATATGATCAAAGGTATTAAACAGTTCCTTTTTTTCTTTGTCTATTCTCTCGTTAGATTTAACCAAGTTAAGGAGCTCCGAGATTTTGTCTCCCATGATCATTTTCTTTATTAAGGTCTGAAATTTCTCCAATTTCGTGATGTACATTGAACAGATATCAAGAAAATGTCCGATGTATACCTCTTTGATGTGATTGGATTCATACAACAAATTGTTCGTTTTGGACAATTTGTTGTTTACAATTTTATACTCTTCATTTTTAGTTTGTAATTCGTCATTTAGTTTATTGAGATCCTGATTTGCTTTAAATAATTCGAGCCTGAACCTACTCACTTTTCTCATCTGTTTATAAACATATATTATCGCTAGTATCAATAATATGGAAAGGACGGAAGCAACAATTAAAAACGTAAACAATTGCTCCTTTTTTTGTTTTTGATGTTCCTGATAAGAGGTATCAATAATTGGGAAAATTTGAGAAACTTCATAGGTCCTAAATTTAGCATTGCAGAAGATTGCGTCTTCAAGCGATGATTTTATACACATATAGGATTCATCGATGTAACCTTGTTGGTGCAGTAAAAATGCTAACGCTTGCATGGAAGTATTTTCTTTTATCGCATTTTTAATATCGCAAGCTGCGGATATAATCAGCAGTTCGCACTGTTTGCCTACATTGCCTTCCTTTCGGTATATTTCTGAAAGTGAGAATGCAAGCATTGCTTTTTCATGGCTATCTTCCTTTATTGTCGCGAATATTGAATTCAAGATTACTTTAGCCTCTTTTATTTTGTTCAGGTCGATCAGTTTTTCTGCATATACCATTTTGTAGTGATTCGAAGATTCATCAAGCAGCGTTAATAAAGAATCACGATAATTACGGCTAATTGCTAAATAATTTTTTTGGTTATAATTATGGTATGCATAAAACTTGAAAAAGTTCTTTTGAGCATCCAGATATTTTATTTTTAGGTGATTGTTTAATTTTTGGATGGGTATTCTATCCAAAATATCTTTAGAATCAATGTACATACCTGCGACCAGATAATGTAGAGAAAGGTCTAATTCAGTTTCTAGTATCCAATTTGGACTCTGGAGTTTATTTGCCAGTTCCAAATTTTTCTTAGCATAATAAATAGCGGAATCAGATTTATAGGATGCGTATGAGCTACTCAGCTGTTTTTGTAATTCAAATTTTAGATTCAGATTTTCGGTGCTATTGTCCAGCTTTTTTTTTATCAGGGAAAGATAAAGCTCTTTTTGCTCAACAAAAGTATCTTTATTTTGAATGAGATTAGTAAGATTGAGAATTGAGGAGTCTTTTAAAGCAATCGCTTTAGTTTTGGAAATTGTGGCTATAAAAAATAAAATCAGATATAAAAATACAGGTTTTCCCATTTATATTAGTAGAATACTATTCAAATTAAAGAAATTGAGCAGATCAAATATAAATAAATAACTTGAGTTTGTTCAATGGCGCTTTTTTTATAATAGATCATATCCGAGATTAAACACAATCCTGCGTGTTGAAACATTACACCAATAATGACCTATTCCATTTTCAGATACCTGCCCTCGAACGAACCCGTTATAACGTCTGACACATGTAGCGGTTCCGTGACT
>NZ_DKSQ01000074.1:8120-8536 GCF_002472765.1 Empedobacter sp. UBA7252 | reverse complement strand
AATGGTCCTGAATTCACCAGTCATCATTTTGAGCTCTGGTGTAAAGACCAGGGAATCGGTATTCAATTTATCCAGCCCGGTAAGCCTATGCAGAACGGTTACATCGACCGGTTCAACCGAAGTTATCGCAAAGAAATTTTGGATGCTTATTTATTTTTCAACTTGTCAGAAGTAAGAGAACATACCCAGCTATGGATGGATGAATACAATAACAACAGACCCCATGAAGGTCTTGGGAATCTTACACCAACGGAATTATCAAAAAATATTAGACACAAACAACAAATAAATCAATTAGTAACGTAAATTAGAAAAGTCCAATCCCCAGCTGTCGGAAAAATGGGGTACTTACACAACAAGACTACTCAATTCAATCTAATCGTGTTGCGTTATAATGATCTCTAACAGTGCCAAGG
>NZ_DKSQ01000074.1:7054-8059 GCF_002472765.1 Empedobacter sp. UBA7252 | reverse complement strand
GCCAAGTTCATATCTCAACTTTACGCTGCCTTTGAGAGATTGTTTTGGTACTTTAAACGGAATTTGTAAGGTTTAATCCAATTACAGTTGGCGTTACCCTCCTCGAAAGGAGCTAACATGACTTCTCAAATGAAGCGGTAAAAGTCTTTTATACTTATGAACCTTTTGTTTGAATAATCTCCAATTAACTTTATTTCTGACCCGTATTTCTTTCAATGTAATCGATTTTAAAATAATCCTTCGGTTCTCCTTTGAACCCTTGACCTTTAATAAACAAGTTTATAGCAAACGGAGATGGCTCAAGATGTGCAGTAATTTTGTCGTCTCCGAAAACAAATCCTGCAGCGTGTCCACCTCCAGAAACGTTTAGTTCTTGCAATATCAATTCATTGGATGCAAGATTGTCTAATTCAGAATCAATCTGGTGCAGGTTTGAAGTATCTAAAATTGCACAAAGGTCTTCAAAAGAAATCTCAATATGTTCAGCAAACAAAAAGCCGTTTCTGTCAACTTTGATTTTACAATTTTGGCAAATATAATTTAAAATAATCACTTGATTTTTTGTTAAATATTTGAGGGCATTAACAAAAATTAAATTACTATCATCCCCTAATTTCTCGTTGCAGGACGAAGCTAATATTCCTGCCCACATTTCTTGTATAGAATCGTCATCACACCACGAACCATTTTCAATTATTTCTTTTATAACTCTAGGGTGTGCAGTTAGTTCTAAGTTCCCATTCACAAAATCAATCTTTTTATCAGACTTTTCAATAATTTTAATAATGTTATTTAACCTCCAGTGTCTTACTTTATCTTTATACATCAGACCTAGTTCCTCCGCCGCAGGTAGACAAACCCTACTTAAAATTGCTTTAGCTCCGCCAAATCCTTTTTCTACAGCAACTTTAATAGCTTCACCATAAGGAGCAACTCCCAACAAGTCTGTCGTAAGATTTTCTTTCTTTTTATTCATAATAGGAGTATTATTTGTTAATTATTCAT
>NZ_DKSQ01000074.1:0-6983 GCF_002472765.1 Empedobacter sp. UBA7252 | reverse complement strand
TTATTTGTTAATTATTCATTTTGAATACTTTAGTTAAGATCTATATCTCTATCCCTCTTAAATTCCGATAAAGTTTAAGTGCAAACAGATCTGTCATTCCAGAGATAAAATCTATTATATGCATTACTTTTTCATAATCGGTCTCTTCTTCTTTAAAACTAAACTGTTTTGGAAGTAATTGTAATACTTTCTTATGCTCCTTTTCTCTATCACCTTTTGGAGTTAAAGCTGCAGTAACAAAATCTTCTACCAGCCCGGACATTATTCTAAAACCTGCAAGTTCTAACTTTACAACCTTGATATTATTATAAATCTTTTCATCGGAAATTTCTCTGATCTTTTCCAATGTAGGTTGAATTTCCTGGATATCTTCTAAAAGTGTATTCGCATATTCACCATCAATTATTTTCGACTGGTTTTCTATAAACCTTTCAGCACATTTCAAAGTTAAAGCATTGATAGATTTAGCCCTCAAATAGGAAAGTGCTTCATTTTTATCATCTTCTAAAGTCAATACTTGATCCTCTATCCAACTAATCTGATCTGGTTCACAGAAGCCTAAAAGAGATATTAGAAGTTCTTTTATAACGGCATATTCAATTATTCCCAATCTGTGAGCATCTTCTAAATCTATTATACTATAACATATATCATCTGCAGCTTCTACTAAATAAACAAAAGGATGTCTTTTGTATCTTACTAAATGATCTTTCCTATGCACAATAAAATTAAGCTCATTTGCAATATCTTTAAAAACACCTTCATCAATCTTAAAGTATCCGTATTTCTTTAAATGCTTCTCGCCATCCTTACCTTCAGAACAAAGAGACTCGCATGGGTATTTTATAATTGCTCCGAGAGTTGAATAAGTGAGTTTAAATCCTCCTTTTACTTTACCTTTCTGTTGCATTGTTAGAATTCTGAGTGCATTTGCGTTTCCTTCAAAGTGTGTTAAATCTTGCCACTCGTTTTCAGAAAATCTTTTTCTGAAATCCATATCTTTTTGTTTTTTTCTAAAGTATTTAGAAATCGCTTCTTCACCTGAATGGCCGAACGCTGGGTTTCCTAAATCATGAGCTAAGCAAGCCGATGCTATTACATTTTTAAGGTTATTACGATAGAATCGCTTAGCTTCTTGATTATCATTTACCTCTGGTGTCTCAGATAAATGTTTTCCTATCTTTTTGCCCAAAGACCTACCAACACTTGCTACTTCTAAAGAATGTGTGAGTCTATTGTGCACAAATACTTCTTCAGGCAAAGGGAATACCTGTGTTTTATTTTGTAATCTTCTGAAGGGACTTGAAAAGATTATGCGATCCCAATCTCTTTCATATTCTGTACGTATTCCAGATTCATTATTTTCAAATCCATATCTACGAGACGAAAAACAATTCGTCCAAGTCATCTTATTGTTCATTATATTAAAATTAATTGATACCAAGTTCCTCTCTCACTCTTAGTTGCTTTTTACATCCAGAGCATTGTCCACAAGCTATGTTTGAAATATGACAAGAATGGGCGATTGATAAAAGTTCCAAAGGGACTTTATAGATTTCTGCCAATTCGTGACTATAATAATCCAAAGTGTCTCCATGAACAGAGATATTTCCCTCCTGATAACTTAATAAGTCATTTATTTTTTCATAAAAAGCTTTAGTACCATCTCTATGAAAATTATCCGATTTAACAGATGCCAAATGCAATTCATTTACTCCATCTTTTATGGCTTGCATAGCAGCTAGGGTTATTAGCAGCTGGTTTCTATATGGCCACCATTCTTCGGAAGGGGAGATTGATATACTTTCAGTATTAGCCAAATTTCCAGATCCTAAAGATTTACAATCTACAGATATAACTTTATGTTTGATGCCCAATTCTTTACTTATATATTTTGAAACATAGATCTCTCTTTCAGCTACTGTTTGTCCGTAGTCAATAGTATAAGCTATATAGGGTTTTATTCCATATGTTAAACAAATAGAATCCACTCCACCAGATAACAAAATTCCTTTTTTTACAGACTCCATATTGTATTATAAATCGCAGATGTAAGATTATCATATAATTTAATATCCGCTGGTTTAAGCATTAGCAAATGATTATTTTGACAGGTTCTTTGATAGCCAATGATCTTTTTGTCATGAGCAAGTGCAAAACCAGATTCAATTAATGTCCCTGAATCTAGATTATCAAAGACACAAAAAATAATATCTGATTTCATTAGTCCTTCAATATCTTTCCTCGCAATTGATTCGTCGTCACCAAATCCAATATCATGGAACGGGGAGAATACCTTTACACCAAAGTCTATAAAGGCAGTCCTTATTTTATCTATTAATATTAGTTCCGCAAGGCTAAAAAATGGGGCGGCTAAATAAACTTGTTTTCCTGATAAGTCGGAGAATGTATGTTCTTTATAGGGCTTATTCTCTATTAAACTTGTATCGACATAAGCTTGAATATCGCAAAAATATGCTGTAGATAAAGAAGCATACAAAGCGCATTTTTCAAGAGGTAAATTCTTCTCTAACCAATAATAGGCAAAACTACCGGTGAAGATATCCCCAGACCCGATTTTATGGACGTTATTTGTAATATATGATGGAATATCAAACTCATATTGCTCATAATACAATTTGGCGCCATGTGGACCGTTTTTTATGATAATTGCACAGGCTTTTTCTTGTTCGAAAAAAAAAGCCTTTATATCATTAATATTTTTACTACCAGAAATAGATTCCGCTTCGCTTTTATTTACGATGTATACAAGTTCTTCTGTTTTGCCAAATGCCGAAAATTTTCTTGGTTGTATTCCTGTTTGAGGGTCATACACAACCTTTTTTCCTTTAATTTTAAATTCTGCTTCTAAAATTCCAAAACAAACGATATTGTCTTCAGTTACATTTATTGATTCTGATTTAACAATGTTGAATAAATTGGGAAAGATAGTTGGATTATCTAATGAAAAACTATACTTAAACGTTATCAATTCAGAACTAGTAAAACATCGGAAATTTAATCTTGGGTAAACCTTTTTATTTTCTTTGAGATAAGATATCGTATCTTCATTTCCATATGTTACATAATTTACATCACAATTATTCTCAAGTAGAAATTTACTTGCCCTGAAACCGGAACCAAATATTTCATGAGAAATACTGTCATAGTTAATTTCTCTGTAAGTTCCGCCGACAACAGTTATCATATTCTTTTTATATATACGGTACAAACAGGTGAATTAATTGCAGTAATCCTCGCGAAATAATTATTACCGCTATTAATACATTGTATAATGTCTGCAGTATTTACGTGAACAATAGAACCAAGAATTTGACCATTTCCATTTACCGTTACTAATGCACCTGTGGCATTAATTCGAACCTGTAAATGATCACCAATCGAATGTGAAGCCAATATTACTAAATCGATTGACGAGAGATTTGTGGTAATTGTACCACTATTACAATCAAATTGAGCTCGTGCAGACGTTTGATATCCGCTACCTCCTCCAGATCCACTCATAAGAATTTATTTAAATGGTTAATAATGTATTAAGATATAAAATATATTTTTAATAAAAAAAAGGTCAATACTTTGTTACGAAAATAGCTTAGAAAATAATGTTTTGATTACGGGTAACCGTAATTTATATGATTATAAAGTCTGAGAAATTAAAATGAATATTTTCTATATTTAGACAAGTTTGAAAAATAAAAAAATAGGTTTGAATTTTATGACTTTATAGTTTTCTCATGGATAATTTTGATTTCTCTACTTTAAATAGTTCTGATTTGGAAGAACTTGTTTGCGATTTGCTGAATGCTAGTGAGGTTCAATTAAAACCTTTCAATAGCTATCGAACTTTCAAAGAAGGAAAAGATAGAGGGATAGATATTTTGAGAAGTTCGGAAGAAAATAATTATGAGAGTGTTGTTCAAGTAAAACATTATTTAAAGACAGGTATTTCTGGTTTGTTACGTGATCTGAAGAAGAATGAAGTGGAAAAAGTCAAAAAACTTCAACCGAATCGCTATCTGATTGTAACTTCTGTCGATTTGGGAGTAAATGATATCCACTATATTAAAGAAATTTTTGAACCCTATATCACGAATCTTTCGGACATATTGGGTTTAAAAGATCTTAACCGACTTGTATCACTATATCCACAAGTTTTGCAAAAGCATTTCAAACTTTGGTTTTCGGGATCAGATGTTTTAAAAAGAATATTACAGTATCAGTATTTTGGAAGATCGCAAGAATTTCTTGAGAATAACCTTAAAAGAAAAATTAGGCTATATGTGAAAACTTCGATGTATGAAATTGCTCGCGAATCTTTACGAAAGGATAAATTTATTATAATAACAGGTGAGCCCGGTTGTGGAAAAACTAGTTTAGCAGAGCTTCTTTTATATGAATATATTGGAAACCAATATGAACTGAATTATATTTTAAATATTAAAGAAGTTGATAACTTGATTAAATCAGATGATACAAAACAAATTTTTTATTTCGATGATTTTTTGGGCCATAATAGCCTAGAGATAAGAAAAGCAAAGGCATCAGAAAATTATCTTGTACAAGCATTAAATAGAATAAAGAATAGAAGGAATAAACACTTTATTTTTACAACTAGAACATTTATTTTAAATGAAGCAGTAGCCATTTCGGAGCGCTTACAGAAGTATCATTTAATCGAAAAACAAAGCATATTACATTTAAAGGAATATGATCACGATTTAAAACTTAAAATGTTGGAGAATCATATTCAAGAAAGTGACCTTCAGTATCAGTACAAAAGTATTCTATATAAGGATAATATTATAAAATTCATTATTAACCACAAAAATTTTTATCCTCGCTCAATTGAGTTTATTACAGATCCTGAGTATATCAGTGATATTACACCTTCAAACTTTGAAAGCTATATTTATGAAAATTTTAATTCCCCTCAAAAAATTTGGAGACATGCTTATAATGAACAGATCGATGAACTAGATCGTTTTTTTTTAAGTACGATGATAAGTTTTGGAAATAATTGTTCTATCCAATATTTGGAAGAAGCTTTTATTGCTAGAATAGAATATGAAGTTCTTCATAATAATGTGGTTAAAACATTTGATCCATTCAATTCTTCTTTTCGTAGGTTACTTGGTGGATTTATTATGTACGAATATCACGATAAATTTGAGTCAATAAAATTTATTAATCCGTCATTGGTTGACTTTTTATTAGTAACGCTAAGAGAAAATAGTCTTGAAACCCGGCGTATTGTAGAATCTACCATATTTATTTCTCAATTAATCACTAGATTATATCCTATACCAAAGCCGAGTATAGAGAGAGGGTTTATCCCAAGCAAACTACTAAAAAGATTATCCAATAACTGTGAAGGCTTTATATTTAATGATGATACAGATTATTTTACGATGGCGCTGTTTCTGATAAGTTATGCAAACAATAAGGATTGTGCTGAAGCGATTAATTTTTGTTTAAACAACGTTAAAGATTGGCTTAGTCTTAATCCAGAATCGGATAGTATTGAGACACTCGTGAATATTTTGTATGGTGATGTTTGCTACGACAGGAACGAAATTATTAACATTGGAGTGTCAATTTACGGACCACTTATAATATTTGTTGAAGATTTTGAATCTATCTTAAATTTTCAAAAACAAATGAAAATGCTTTATGATTTTAATTTGAAAGAGCTTTTCCATCTATATAATACTTATAATTGGGCAGAGTATTTTGATCAAATAATTAATAATCGCATAACTGATTATATTGATGAATTAGAATCAATAGGACACGATCCCGAAAAATTAGATTTTGCTATTAGCAGAGTGGAAGATTATAAAAAGATTGTAATGAATTGGGGATTTATCTCTAGTCCAGATATTTCTCTGTTCAGAGACTATGAGTTTAGAAGTGAAAATACGTAAAGCGAATAAATTTAGTAACAAACTTTAAAAGTTCTTGAATATTCTACTTATGTAATAACTAATAGCTTCCCTTACTCGGTATCACATGCCTGACACCACCTCTAGGATTTTCCATGTCACCAGAATAACGGGGGATTAGATGGCAATGAAAATGAAATACCGTTTGACCAGCAGATTCACCACAGTTCATGCCAATATTGTAGCCATCAGGAGTGAACTCTGCTTCAACTAAAGATCTTGCTAGACCAATCGCATTATCCAAGTCAGCTTTTTCTAGAGGAGTCAGCTCGAAATAATTTGTACGAAGCTCCTTACTTATTATAAGTGTGTGACCTGGGCTAACTGGAAATCCATCATGTATAAGGAAGAAATGTTGTGTTTCTCCGATTTGCTTATCTGTTGGTAATTCTAAAAAGTTTTTAATGCTACTCATGGCTAAAAATTTCCTGGCAGTTCAATCCAGGGTTCCCATTCGTGAATGGAAGAGGAGAGTGCTAGATTATACTGCGCTTGCAGAAAGATACGTCTTTTTTCTTTTGTCTTTCCGGTTTGATTTATAATTGTTTCGGCAAGAGGATGTTTACTTTCGATGTAAAACTCATTTCGATTATACAACCGTTCTAAGTAACGGCGATGTGGTACCCTTGCACTTTTATCACCATTAATTTTAGGATCAGCTAGAACCAAATTCCAGATGCCATTAATATTTGCTTCCTCGGCTATATGCGCTTTTTTATTAAGATGTGGTAGGAAATGATCTACTTCACAAATGTTCTCCGATCCTTTGTTAACAAAGATATCTTGGTATGAGTAGAAGCATTTGCCTTTTTGGTATCCGTTTAATGCGTCTCTTACAGAAGTAATATCAATCCGACGCATAAATGAATCAACAAACAATTCCTGTTTTAGAGAATCGTGTTTTACTTCCAATAGGTTGGGATTTATTTGGAGGTTCCAAGCCGTTTCGACTAAATTCCATCTTGCATCAACTTCTTGCTCCAAATTTATAAATTGTAGCGCCTCCCTTAATTTAATGCA
>NZ_DKSQ01000031.1:0-10439 GCF_002472765.1 Empedobacter sp. UBA7252 | reverse complement strand
CAACATCAGCCAGTATGGCAGTTGAATAACAGCTTTAAACGCACTACGCATCCCTAATTCTAATTCAATTTTGAGGGGTCAGCTTGTTCAAGTATATCCAGTCTATTATAATGTTTCTAATCTGGTCGTTTTCATCGGAAAAGGAAATCCAAATACAGTCGCCATTGACGGCTGGTAAAAATTTAGTTTGCATTAATAAAGTTTATGTTTACTAAGATAACAATGATTTTTTTAATAAGTGTAAACGTGCGCTGTACAATATTCTTGTGGTCAACATGCCCTATTTAACACATCAAGTTTCTATTTGTGTCTCCCTAAGTTCATTTCTTAAATGTGCTATTTTCGATTTACCCTCAATCAAGATTATTTCTCAAACCACGGAAAACTATTCACCTGTTTTACAACACGTTGATAAAGCCACCTTACATCGAATTAGTACCCAATTCTCTAGAGGCGAACTAGGATCACTATTATACACGGCAGACAAAACATCTAGCTTGACTGAATGATGATTTTATCCAAGTAACATCATGATGCACAAAATTGCAAAGAGCTGAACTAAATTTGTAATATACAAAAATAATTATCTAATTGATTTAATAAAACAACATTTCATTTTTCGGTCAAAAAGAATAAATGATGATTCAGAATAGTATTCTAAAGCAGCAGAAATTTGAAAATACATTTTTCAATCTTTAAACTTACTAATCTTAGATATAAATTCTATTGACATATAAATTTTCAAAAACCAAAAATTTATGAGTAGTGATAGAGATTACTTTAAAATATCTTACAACGAGTATATAGCATTGATTAATACAGATTACGAAAAAGATTCAAGCTTTGACCTCTGTTCCATTTCAATCGTTGAAGTGATCAAAACTTTTCACCATAATCGATCGGACTTAAATCACTACCGTATAAGCATCTATCATAGATCAAACTCTTTTTCGCCTCGTTTTGAGCAAAATTTGAAGAATTTTTTGGAAGCATAGAGCTAATTTTATTTCAATAAGTTTATTCCCTTAAAATCCCAATATTCATCCTGAAGGATATCTCTTTTACTTTTAATTTCTTCGACTAACTGGAGTACCTCTTCTGTAAAAACAGATTCGCCAAGATTCATTTCCACCTCTGTTTGAATCTTCCAGAGAGAATACGAAATCGTTTCAAGCTGATTTTTAAAAAACTCAATCCGCTCTTGACTAAGGTCATTATTTTCTCCCTCAATCCACTCCTCCAAAGAATATTTTTCCAAATCAAGAACATAGCTTTTTCCGGATTCAAATTGAAAGCCTAAATTTTGAGCAACTTTTAAAGACGCCTCGTAATTTAAATCGATCAATTGTGAACTATCGATGCTTATCGATTGTTTCTCTCTAGTCTGAGACAGGTATGGCAATATGATTTCCCTCATTGACTTTGTCAAAAGGCCTCTCTTTCTAAAATTAGGTGAGATGTACCAATGGAGATCATAAATCATATCATAAACTATCCCAACGTATAAACCGTCATCATTTTTGATAAAAAAACAAGGAAGTGGATCGAACTGAACTCCATTTTTGGTTTTTTCTAACCACACTTTTGCAATGTCAACATTCTTCTTCAATTCTCTTCTATGAATAGATGCTGATTCCCCTGTATTTGCATCATCCAGAATTTCTTGTAAATTTTCCTCTGTCATTGAGCACTATTTATAGGTTTAGTAGATACTTCAAAACTTTTAAATCGATCGAGACATCAAAGAATTTTTTCTTTTCGATCATTATCAAGTAGGCAATCATAACCTACAATTATAAATTTTAATATACCCTCGTTACCTAATATCAGTTCATTCTGTTTAATACTTGAGACCACAGCACCTCATTGTATACAAAACTCAAACGCCTTCTAAACCTTCTGTAATATATCTATTGTTTCGATAATTTTATCCGTTAAAGAATTTATAGAAAGATTTTCTTCTCCCAAATCCCTAATCTTAGAATATAATTCATTGTTGTCAGGATAGTAAGATGGAAGATCATTAACGACTGTCTCCCATAATTCCTTAGCTACTGACCCCGTGACACCAACAGGGATTGGAATGATATTGTTTTTTAAACAAATATCGAACTCTTCCAGCATTCCATCAGCTTTAACGATATCATTTCCTTCCTTTTTGTTTCCAAAAATAAAAATAGCGATTCCAGCCATTGAAATCATTTCATTTCGATTAATGGTACGCATTTCTTCTAAACTTAAACTTCCAGTTTGAACTTGAGGAAAAGGTCTCAAAATTAATAGATCATCCAAACTTCTAAAATTTGAATTTAACTTATAATCCAACGCACCATTAATTACAATACTCCCAATACCAATACCAAAACCTGATACTATTTTATATTTTTTGCTCGCTAATTTATAGCTCAAAGAGTGCACAAAATTTTTAGCATTTTCCTCACTAAACGGTGTATAATCATCTGAAGCTCCGGAAATGAAAATATTCTTTCTTTTAATCCTTTTTTCTATCTCAGAAAGAATGTCAGTTATTTCTGAATATGATTTAACAAGAATTGCCTTAATTCCATAACGTCGCAGGTCTTCAATTTTTAATTCTTGTCTGATATGGGCATACATGTAATCTTGATGATTTTCCTCTGGCTTTTTTCCCCCATCCTTGAAGTCATCCTCATTGACCTCTTTGAAAAAACAAAAATGGGTTGGTGTATTATCTCGTAATAATATCCTTATTCTACTTAATATATATTCAAGATTGGGATCATCAAAACTAAAACCAATAAAAAGGAAAGTTTTAGAAAGCAAATCGCCCCTTAATGCAGTAGAAAATAGCTCCTTCTTATCGTTATATGTTTCATAATCGTCTTTTGTCAAAACCGCTTCATCCGGAGAGTCTTTATCGCCATGCATCTTATATAAAATTGCATCTTTCTTCTTTATGTTGCTACCAAAATCTACATTGCGTATTTTTCTTTCAACAGTCTTCCCATAAGATTCTAAAGTTTTTTCTATTAATTGGTCATAATTAGTTGTCCAGAAAGTATCAATGTCTAAGCGAGAGAGAATAAAATGATTTTCACTGCCCTTACTAAGTGAGGTAAATTCATTCTTAATTTTTTCATTTATCTTACCTCTATTGAATTTATTTGTATGATATTGTGCAATTGAAATAAGATCATGCTCTTTTTTTATATCCAGTTTCAACTCTTCTGCAAGATCTTTCAATAATCCTTTCCAATCAACAAAACCAAGAGCAGCAGAAAGCCCGGCTCCAGCAAAAATGGCAGCATCTCCGTTGTTAATTTCTGTTATATATTGATTTATAAATAGTTTTTGCTCTGCTGTAAATTTCATTTTTGTAGCCATTTTTGTAATGGTATCCTTGATCCTTTATGCTCAACGTAATAAGTTCCAGGCACGAATGTATATTCAGAAGTTATGATAGGATAAATTTTTAAGTATTCAGATCCACTGAAAATATTATCTTCCTTTTCTGTAATAGGCATAATGGCTATATTTTCACCATATTTAAATGCATCTCCGTATCCCAGTTCCCAATTGCACCATCTCGAGCGTATAGCTTGTTCAGTTGCTAACAATATAAATTTTTCATTTTCTCTGATCTTTTCCTTAATTCTTGTAGCCGTATATTCATTCGTATTGGCAGGTATGCCCGAATCAAGCCAATCGACATATACGTCCACGCCTAGTTTATTAAGAAGTACAATAGCTTGCTGAATAATGTCCTTTTCATCATGCTTATGTGAAAGGAATACTGACGTCTCGTAAGAAAACTTTTTCCGTTCCCTTTTTTTCTCAGCTTGATTTTTTAGTTGAACAGATTCATTTAAGCTGC
Source organism: Empedobacter sp. UBA7252 (assembly GCF_002472765.1). Lineage (NCBI taxonomy): Bacteria > Pseudomonadati > Bacteroidota > Flavobacteriia > Flavobacteriales > Weeksellaceae > Empedobacter > Empedobacter sp. UBA7252. Next base: position 6,586 of record NZ_DKSQ01000031.1, on the reverse strand, counting down.
TAGCAACACTTGATAAAAGTTTTTTAGATAGTAAATTTTTCACGTGAATAGTTTAATAAATGCCCCTTAACTTATTTTACATAATTTGTAGTCCCATAAATTTTTACTCTTCATATATGCATTTTCAATATATTTTGCTGGATCCGTTAGAAAATCATCTTCTTCGATAATAGAAAAGTATGAGCCAGTCAATTGATCGAATGTTTTACAAGTTTTACAAGTGTACCTATCATTAGTTATTAAATTAAGACGATTATTTTTAATTATGTCAAATAGATAATTAGTATCCAAATATCTTGAAATACAACCATCTTGATTTTTCCTCCTTGAAACAATCCAATCATAATTACCATTTACTTTCATAATGACACCTAATATTCCATTTGTTTTTGACGCTCTCCCATCCCGGCTAATCTCTTTTAAAGAATATTCAATTTCCCACTCTATCCAATCGCTTTTTATCATATTAGGGGATATTATAACTATGGTCACCGATGTTCCATAAATCATATCTTTTAGATTGTTTTTTATGTTTTCCACCGAAGTAGTAACCAAATTAGGAGAGTCTGCAGTTTCCCCTCTATAATATTCAGCGTCCTTCCCTAACTTATCAATAATTTTATCCCGTAATCCCCTAGCCTCGCTATATTTGTAGGAAATAAAAGTCTCTCTTGCCATTTTCTAATAAAAAATATTAAAACCTATAGAATTAAGCATAGTTTAGCAACACACTTTCATACGAAAACCGCAACTCTATTACCTTAAACGAATATAATTAATAAAAATATCCCCGGTTACTAAAATAATCGCTGGAATTGAAATTCAAACAAGTTTTATGGCTACTACTATACTTTCACTAAGATAAGAAAAATTTTAACACATTTAAATAGTCAAATACACCAAAATTTTACACTAAATGTGTGTATACGTTGAATAAAATTCATATATAAGCCTGGCAATAAAATCAATATCCTCTTCCAATGTTTCAGAAAATCTCTCTAATGTTTTGGAAGGCATTCTTAATCTCTTTGTTTTACATTCGATGAATATTTTCTCGTTATCTGACAAGACAATCCAATCAGAGGTCTTGAGTGAATTCCGTTTGTATTCAAATACGATCTCTTCAGAAATAGTATATTCTTTCCCTTGACTATTTTTATTGAGAATTACGCCAACATATCTTTCAAAAGACTTACCAAAAGGATTAGCCAAATTGCATTCAGATTCTTAAATCTTAGTAATATAATAAACCTCTGAAAGTAGTTCCAAAAATTGTGATTAGAAAAGCACAAAGAATAGAAAATCAATTTTAAAAAAAAATAGATTTGATAATCGACTATTTCGACGAATTATTCGGAAGTTTTATTTCACATAGATTCTTATTTTTTTTGCTCTAATTTTGATTTCAACACATATGATAATAGATTAACATTACAATGAAAACAATCGAAAACGAGTTCGTAAAATGCGTAATTATTGGCTCTGGTCCAGCAGAATATAAAGCAGCAATTTATGCCGCTCGCGCAGATCTTTCTCCTGTTATGTTTACTGGGATGACTCCGGGAGGACATCTGACTCAAACTACTGAAGTTGATAATTTCCCTGGATATCCTCAAGGAGTAACTGGACCAATTCTGATGGAAGATCTCAGAATGCAAGCAGAAAGGTTTGGCACAGATATACGATTTGGATATGTAACTAAAGTTGACTTTTCAAAAACAGACGGCAATCATATATTGGAAATCGACGGATAAAAGAAAATTATTGCACAAACAGTAATAATTGCAACAAACGCAACAGCTAAATGGTTAGGTTTAGAATCGGAAGAAAAATATAATGGATTCGGTGTATCTGCCTGCGCTATATGTGACGGTTTCTTTTTCAAAGGACAAGATGTTGCAATAGTCGGGGCTGGAGATACTGCCGCGGAAGAAGCTACTTATTTTTCAAAGATTTATAATAAAGTTCACATGTTGGTTAGAAAAGATGAATTTAAAGCATAAAAAGCAATGTTCGCTAGAGTGATGGCCACATCAAATATTGAAGTACATTTGAATACGGAAGTTCAAGAAATACTTGGCGATGGAAGAGCAGTCAATGCTGTACTTGTTAAGAATAATATTAGCCACGAAAAAGAGACTGTAAAATAGACTGTGTCAAGGATAATAAATAGAAGTATTATTTTTGACATAGTATTATGAATATTAAAGAAAGCGATTTTGATTTTGAGTCCATGAAGGATAAAGCCCTGAAACAGTTAGGGAGCGGAGAATCACTTTATGGCAATAACGGAGCTTTTGCTCCATTAATGAAAAAGTTTTTAGAAGCAGCGTTAGAAGCAGAGATGGAGAGCCACATGGACGCGGCTCAGCGCTCCAGTGGTAATCGGCGTAATGGCAAGTCCATTAAGCAGATCCGAACTTCGGAGGGTACGATCGATATTGAAACACCCCGTGACCGTCAATCCAACTTCGAGCCCCAGCTCGTTAAGAAACGTGAGACTATCTTAGCTGAGAGCCTTGAGAAGAAGATTTTGGGTATGTATGGGCTCGGTATGAGTTTGCGTGATATTTCGAATCACATCAAGGAAATGTACGATACGGACATCAGCCACAGTACGCTTTCTTCCATTACCGATAAGATCATTCCTGAGGTCAAGGAATGGCAATCAAGAAGCCTGGATTCTCTTTATACGATCGTGTGGATGGATGCCATGCATTACAAGGTTAAAGAAGACCATCGTTTTGTTTCTCGAGCAGTATACAATATCCTTGGCGTTGATCGAAAAGGGCACAAGCATTTACTGGGGATGTATGTTTCGGAAAATGAGGGTGCTAACTTTTGGCTGAGCGTACTGACCGATTTACAGAACCGGGGTGTGGAGGATATCTTAATCGCCTGTATCGATAATCTAAAAGGCTTTTCTGAAGCGATACAGAGTGTTTTTCCCGACACTGAAGTACAGACCTGTGTCGTGCACCAGATCCGTAATAGCTTAAAGTATGTGACCAGTAAGGACCAAAAGGAATTTATGAACGACCTAAAACCAGTTTACCGAGCCGATACATTGGATCTTGCCGGACTGCGGATGGATGAACTTCAGGATAAATGGGGTGAAAAGTATCCGGTGGTCATCGACTCGTGGCGGCGTAACTGGGATCGTCTGACCATCTATTTCCGATACGATAAATCCATCCGAAAATTGATCTACACCACCAATACGATCGAAGGATTCCATCGCCAGGTCCGTAAGGTCACTAAAACCAAAGGTGCGTTCACTTCAGACTTGGCGTTATTGAAATTGGTTTATTTAGCACATAAAAACATTAAGAAAAAATGGACGATGCCACTGGCCAATTGGGGAACTACGGCACAGAAATTAGCAATTTGATTTTCGGGAAGAATGGTGTTAGATTTGCAATAAGCAAAGTGGCTGAATTACCTTCTCGCGAGGAGGTAATTCAGCCAATGACACAGTTTATTTTACACTCCCACGAAATATACTATTCCCATATCTGGAATCTTTATTGCTATTGGTGTAAACCTTTCTTTCTCTTGACATAACTCTGTTAAGTTGTTAAATTCTCTTACCTTAATGTTCACTCCAGTCTAACAATTTTACTTCCTCAGAAATATACCATCTGTTAATTCCACAATTTTTAAAAATGTCACCTTTTAATATATCTCATCAAAAGAATAAATGACGAAACAAACAAACTTAAACAAGAAAAATAAAAGATAAATAAATTACTATTTACAATTTTAAAAATCCCAAATACAATAGATCCAAAAAATAGAGCAATAAATAATGGATAGTTTTCTCCTTTACCAATCCAATTCCACATTCCATATCTTTTAATAAATAAAATCCCTAGTATTCCAGAAATATAGCCTATAATACTTCCGAATAAAACATCTAATAAGAAATGAGCTCCTACCGCGACTCGCGTTAGACATAATATAATTCCTAAACAAACAATAAATGACGTCCAAAGAAGCTTAAAATACTTATCTGCAGGCATTAAAACTAAAAGAACAACAGTCAGGACAGTAAAAATTGTAATCGAATGCCCAGAAGGAAGACTATTGCTTCCATAATATGCTTTACCTATAATCACAAAACTATTTTCATGAAACGCTGATGCTGGTCTTGGAACTTTAAATAACCATTTCAAAGGGGAGCATATTAAACCAGAAATAATACTAGCTGATATAAGTGCTTCCCATAATTTAGGTATATAAACTAATAAAGGTGTGAGTAAGGAGAGAAAAATAAAAGCATCTCCTAGTTGTGTCAGATTGTATTGAATTAGTGGAAATTTTGCTAATTCAAAATTTAGGTAAAAAAAAGCTTCCTTCTGAATTTCTATATACGAATTAATAGAAAAAGCATCATTTAAATAAATATAAATGGTTATTATTAACAGTAGAATAAGTGGCAAATAAAGATAAGTGAGTTTTACTCTATTTACATTTAAAACGGTTTTTTCTTTCATTGTTTGATTAATCTTAAAATATTAGGCTTAAAAATTTTAAATACTTATTCTTATCCAAATACACCAGTAATCTTGTCTAAGAATAACTTTACACTGCGTTTATGAAAATTTTAATGTCTTATCCCTCTATAGTGTAAATAGGTATGTTTTATTTGAACAATAAAAGCTATAATCAATGCTATTAGAATTACAATTATAAAAAACACCATGAGTGGAGATCTTTTTCTTCTCTTATAGTGATTAGGAACACTTTTTACAACATTTCTTTTCCTTTTTTTAGTAGGAGATTGTCTTCGATAATACTTCTGCTTTTTTTTCATTCCAATTTTCAGATGTTAAAGCATTCTGTTATTTAATAATAATAAATCGATGATTTCGTGTAGAAGACATTGCTAAGGATATTCGTTATCAGACGACCGCCAATTACTATATTACTTTCAGGAAAATAGCATGCTTCAGAAAATAAATAGCAGGATGCCAAAACCAGTAATGACCTTGTTCTTAATATTGAATTTTATGATTATGCCAAACACAATGTATATCGCTAGTTAACATTTAAAAATCAAGCTTGCCCATATCTCGTGAACAAAAAAGGTAAGGAATAAAAGAAAGTAGTATAAGGTAGGAAGAATCAAATATTGCTTGATGACATTGATTAATCTTTTGGCATCACGCAGTAAGAAATCAAAAGTAATATATAAATATACATTATACCCTAACTCACTTAAATTTCAAATGAATTTAGGAGAAAAATTTTGGCGGCTGCCAGATAGTACCTGAATACTGGGAGAAAAAGCTACAATCCCACATTCTCATTTTTTTCTTTAAGAATAACTGTATTGGAACGTGCAATTCAGGAACATTAAAACTGAAGGAAACAACTGAGATACTACAGCATGTGCACTGGCAAAAGGGTGTACAATAATCGTCCTTGTCCTTGTCATGTCTATGGCTAGTTTCATTCGCGTATTTGGAAAGAGCTTCACAACTATTATTAATATCCCCACAAGGCACTGTAAAGAGTGCTAAGATATAAAATAACAATATAGCTGCTTTCCATCTCATATTTAAAACAAAAGTAATAAAAAAACTCCTTTCTTATTAATTTTGAATAAAATTATACTTACTATGCTTAAGTATTAGCAACACTATTTTTTATTGAGACCTTATATAATCTCTTATTTCATTTTTGTTTGCAAAGCCTTATAAAAATAGCTTTTTAATAAATTAGTCATGTACGTTAATGTCTTGCTGCCTCTTTGATTCAATTTGAAAAGTTGTATGCGACAGTTTAAAATCCTTTGTAGCCCTATCATTTAAAGCAGCAAGGATAATATCTGTATCCATTTTACTGTGCACCAAAACATGAGAACTCATAGCGTTGACGCCTGATGTGAGAGACCAGACATGGAGATCATGTATTTCTATTACGCCATCCACTTGTTCAAGTGTATTTCTCAGTTTTTCTATATCGACATCCTTTGGGGTGCTCTCCAACAAGACATTTATAGCTTCTTTCAAAAGTTTCCAAGTCCTAGGGAAAATAAGTAAGCCAATAGCAGCGGAAATGAGAGGATCGGCATAATACCAATCTGTAATCAGCATGATAATACCCGCAATCATCACCCCTATTGATGTTAACCCGTCAGATAAAACCTCAAAATAAGCACCTTTCATATTCAAACTTTCAGATGAATCTTTTCGTATGATTATGATTCCTATTATATTTACTATAAGGCCAATTCCCGCGACTAACATCATGCTGCCACTCTGTACCTTGGGAGGATCCATAAATCGCTGCCAAGATTCGAAAAGAACATAAATTGAGATAGCAAGCAGTACGACAGCATTTATAACTGCAGCCAATATCTCTGTTCTAAAATATCCAAAAGTCTTTTTAGAATTGGCTTTTCTTTCGCCAATCTTAATAGCAATAAATGACAAAAAAAGTCCAGCTACATCCGTAAACATGTGTGCTGCATCTGCCAACAAGGCTAGACTTTTTGTCAATATACCTCCTACGACCTCTGCAATTAAATAGGTTCCACTTAATCCTAAAACGATTAGTAGTATGCTGCTCCCCTAAAACT
>NZ_DKSQ01000091.1:4594-7232 GCF_002472765.1 Empedobacter sp. UBA7252 | reverse complement strand
ACTATCAAGATGCAAGGATACACTTCTCTTCTGCAAGTCAAATCTATTAGGTGGTATTAGGCTGACCAAATGCATCTTATCTGCAGTTTCTAAATGTTTAAATACTTGAAAAATATCTATGAACGAAACTGACATCAACTCACGATGCTTCTTATAGTTTTCCAATTTAGTATTTACATTGGAAAGTTCTCCTTTAATACTTTGAGAATTGATTTGATATTCTCTTTTAATAGCGTAGTAGTCATCATTTCCTAATACAGAAGCTACAAATAGTTTTCTTGCTTGGGAAAGTAGTAACTCCTGATCCCTTAATCTTCGAACTAACATGTTGCGTTCCTGTATATCTTCTGCTTTCTTTATATTTATATTACAATCCTCCAAAATACTACTAAATAGTTTAGTCACGTTTTGAGAAAGCTGTAGGCTCTGAAGTTCACTACAATAAGCGTCGTTAAGAGTTAACGCATTTACTCTTGCCTTACATTTAGCATTACAATGATAATAAGGATATCTTTTTGTTTTGCCTTTAGAGAAGCTGCCACAAAGCCTTTTGTAGCAAATAGGACATAGAAGAAAACTTTTCAGATAAAAAGTTTCATTCAATTCATTAGTTTTAGACGTAACTACTCTTTTTCTAGTAATAATACGCTGAACCTCATTAAACAATACTTCAGAAATCAAGGGGGCATGAATTCCCTTAACCATTTGCTGCTCTTTTGAAGAAATCTTTATTGAGATAAGGCCACAATACACCGGATTACGTATAATTCTAAAAAAATGTGAACGTGAACATTTTAACCCCTTTGCATCGGCCATCTTTCGGATATGATCTATCTTATTGATGTTCTTGGCCAGTTGGCGAAATATCCATTTTATAATATCAGCTTCAGGTTGTTTGGGTACAATAATTTTTCTTCCATCAATCCCTGTATTATTAAGGAAGCCTAAAGGCGCTTTGCCAGGAAATCTTCCCATTTGTTTTGCGCGACGAATTCCATTAGCGGTGTTCATGGCCCTTCTACTGTTCTCCGCTTCTGGTACCGATAGATAGACAGCTAGCATAACTGTACTTTCAGGAACAGAAAGATCTATTGGTTGGTCGATCGCTATAGGTGTTGTATTGTATTTACGTAACAAGCCTATCATTTCATAAGCATATTCTATATTTCGACTGAATCGATCCCATTTAATAAATAGTATTTTCTTATCTTCTCTTGGCTTCTGCTTGACTATTGCAAGCAACTTTTTCCATTCTGGTCGATTAAAATCTTTTGCCGAATAGTCTTCTCGATAAATACCTAAAACTTTAATACTATTATAATGGCAATATTTTAATAATCTATCCTCTTGTTCCGGCAAAGAGTATCCCTTTTTCTTTTGTTCGTCTGTGCTTACACGGACGTATAGATAGGCTGTTTTCATAACATTTTACTTTATAATACATAACAATTTTTTAAGAATTAAGGATCATAGGAGCTGATGATACTGCTGCTGAAGAAACAACCTAGTTAACTAAGCTTTGTAAGGATGTAGATATGTCTAAACGAAAATGTGATTTTAAGACTTCCAAAGCACTAGCCCCTAGAAGAATAAGACGGAAAAGATAGGCCGCGTAGTATTTAGCAAATTAATACCATATAATGGTTAATACCATATTATATTTTTTTGCGTAGATACAATACTCAGTTATTTTAAATGTATTAGGTTCACAATTAGTGTAATTGAACCAGTCTTCTGCGAATAAATCAGATTGAGGAGTGGAATACTCGACATTTTTGGAATAAAATTCTGAGGTTGCTGTACAAACTGGTATTGATCCTTTTATTGATTTCAAGTATTTGAATCTAAAATCTTTACCTTGCCAATTCCAAACAATTTTCCCTCCTTTACTACAAACTACCATTAACGGAACCTTTTCAAGATTTATATAACGAAGTAAAAAAGCTGTGGCACTTACCTGATATTTTTTTGTAATTTGATCAATGAGTTCAGGACCAAACTGCTTTTTATCACAGTCGTTCTGTATTTCGTTTTCAGGCATTAGCAGACAACTAGCAAAATAATCTGCTTCTTTTTCAATAATTATCTCTGATTTGAAATTAGTATAGGAAGGATGAGACGGAGCGAAGCCTTCTTGAAGTGCGATACGGTGTTCATCAATATAATAATGGCCAAGCTCATGGGCAAAGGTAAATCGTGATCGAGGACTTCCCTGCGCAGCTTTGTCTAGATTCATGTAGATATGAAATTCTCCAGAAAGGTGCTCTAGCATTCCATCAAAGAAATCCTCGTAATGGCCGTAATTAAATGTTAAGCCACTTCCGTTCGCTATCCTCTCTAGATCTACAGGAAGTCCATAATCAAATGTCTCAAATACTCCCTCCGCCAATTTAGCTATAACTCTCTTTCTTGCAATTTTCAGTTCAGGTTTTTGATTTTTTTCTGTCATCCAACATTTTTTGTCTTAATGAGTCAGTCAACGTTTTGCCATCCCGAGCTGCTTGCGCCATATTTTGAACAACATTTTCATCAGCTACAGCATTAATTGTCCATTTTTTTTCCAATTTTCCTCTTTTGAGAATTTCATTTGCTGGAGGTAGTTTGGAAGCAACTTTTTGTATATCCTTTATATAACATG
>NZ_DKSQ01000091.1:0-4529 GCF_002472765.1 Empedobacter sp. UBA7252 | reverse complement strand
TATCCTTTATATAACATGCTTCGAATTGTTCAATTTCCTCTTCTGTAATAGGAAATATACAACCATTCCCCTTAAGGGATCTAATCAACCTACTTTCGAAATCTGAAAGATCATCCAGATTATTCAAAATTATTTTAAGATCGCTCATCTTTTTGTTTTTGAAAGTAAATAGTCAACTTGTTTTTTCAATTTGTCTAGGGCACGCTTTTTAATCTGCCGCCGATTTGGTTCTGTGATATTAAAAACTTTATTTATTCTTTCAATTACATCTGAAGGAATATTTTTTCCATCCTCACTAAACTGGTAACACATAAGCAAAACGCCTCGTTCTTTTTCATTTAACGTATTTAGTGCCTGCTCTAGTATTTCTTTTTCGAAACAGGCCGAGTTTTCGTTCTCATGATACTCTACTTCTGATTCGAGGACTAATATATCCTCTACAATAGATAACCTCGAATTCACCTCAATTGTTCTCAACTCTTGATAAAGTTCATTTCTCGCAATTCCAAAAAGCCAACTCTTAACAGCCAATAGTGCCTTATCCGAATCTTTATGATCTGTTCTAAATTGTGCTGATTTTTTATAAGCATTTAATAACGCATTATTAAAAATAACTTCAGCTAACCCATCGTATAAGTTTTGATATGGTTTGCAAGCCTTTACACAAGCAACCATAAAAGACGGAGAGACAATTTCGTAAAAAACATTAAAAGCCAAATTCGCTATAGCAGGCTCTTCCTCTGCCATAGCCATATATTCCATTAAAGTAAGGACAGATTCCTTTCTTAAATCTTCAAGTGAAACAAAAGACGAAGCGTTATCCATTAAAGTTATTTGGTTAATTATATGAGAATCCGTTACAATATACGGCTTTGTCACGGATTCTCATATATAACAGAAAAGAAAAACTATGATTATATCTTACATAATTTTATTTATCCTATTAGCATTATACCTAATATTAGGAAATAATCTTATAGCTAACAAAGCAATTAGTGATCTGATACATGAGCTTGCAATTGGAGGTTTGGGAACAATGATAGGAATAGCCATTACTTCAATTCTTATGCTAAAAGGGAAAATTTGGGTATGCCTACAAGCAGCTACAGTCCATCGATTCAAGCACATACGAATATCGGCAGCCTACATTTTCAAAATTGAAATTGACGGAAAATATCTTTTAGTAAAAGGTAGAAATATTGACCAATTCCAACCCGTAGGCGGCGTGTATAAAAGACTTGCGGAATCATCTACAATCTTCCAGCAGCTAGAAATTCTCGATGATAAAAAGATTCCAATTTGTGATACCACACGACATGATTTAAGACTTAGAATTAAAGGGAAACATTTACACAAATTTTTACTGTGGTTCGATTCTCAGAAGGAGAGAGAAATATCTCACTGGCGGGAATTCTGCGAAGAATTAATATTAACAAATATTCTTGACAGGGTAAAGTTCCCACATGTTAATTACAAATTTCTGTATAGAAACCCTTTGTATATTCACCATTCTATTTTTTATGAATGTCCGGAAATACTAATTCATGAAGTTTTTGAATTTATACCCAATGAGTCACAAAGATTGGAGTTAAAAAAATTACTGGAAGAGGAAAAAGCTGACTCAATCTATCATTGGGTATCAGAAGATACTATAAAACGATTAGGTTACACAAACGATAACAGAAAACCATTTTCGGTAGCTGAACATACTATTTCATTATTCAATAAAGATTTTAAAGTAAAATAACATGAAAAATATATACATACCAAATACATTCAATCAACAACTTGATGACTTACTTAACAGAATTGCAGAGAAACTTCAATTGGACGATACTAGACGATCATCAGCCGAAAGAAGCTACAATGCTGTATCCGAATGGATAGAAGCTGATATCGGGTTTTTCAAAAATGTTCTTTTTAACATTTACCCTCAGGGATCTTATCGCATTGGAACAAACGTCAAACCATTAAATGGAGAGGAATTCGATTTGGACATTGTTATCCATATGATGCTGCCATATGAGAGCTTCGACCCTATAGAAGTTCTCAATGAACTTGAAAGAAGATTAAAAGAACACGGTCAATATAAAACAATGATTCAAAGAAAAAACCGCTGCATTAGGATTATATATGCTAACCTCTTTCACATTGACATATTACCTGCTTTCCAAGAGTCTGATCTAGATCCAAATAAAATCGTTGTCCCAGACCGTCTTTTAAGAGATTGGACCCCTAGTAATCCAAAAGGCTATGCTACCTGGTTTGAATCAAGATATGTTACTAGAAATCAATTGTTACTTGAAAAGGCGCTTCGGGCGGAAGATTTGCCAGAGCAGATTCCATATCAATTATTACAGCCAATTCAACGGGCTGTTCAATTAATCAAACGTTTTCGTGATATATATTTCAAAGAAAATCCCGACGATAGTACTTCAAGTATTATACTAACCACTGTTGCAGGAATGTTTTATAATGGAGAGGCTTCAGAATATGAAGCTATCAAAGGCATAATCAATAGAACTTATAATGCCTTAGCACTCTGCGACGGAATTATGGATATTGTTAATCCAGCAAATACTGAAGAGAAATTTTCAGATAAATGGATTAATGAACCCAATCTTTATAAGTGTTTTAAAAAATTTATTTCGGACTTTAAAAACCTATGGGATAAAATTGATAATTCTAAAGGTATCAGCGGAATCCTCGACATTCTAAAGGAAATGTTTGGTGAAAATACGAGTACAAATTCTTTAATTGAACAATCGGAATATATCACCAAGGCCAGAAATGCACAGCAGCTAGGAGTAAATAGGACAAATGGATTGATCACAAAAGTCTCTCCAGCCGCTACTCTGGTAGAAAAAAACAATTTTTATGGAGAATAGGTACAGCACAATAAGAAAATATACTGCGATGCAGCAGTATTTGGATTTTAAGAAAAATCTCCCTGGATGGAAAATCCAGGCTCATCACAATGGATTTACAGCTAAATCAAGTATACAACCATCGCCATTAAGTGAATATTATGAAGTAAGGATTACATACAAGCAAGATTGTTCTCCCAAAATAGTAGTATTGAACAACAAACTTAAACCAAGAACCCCAGGTGGAAAAATAAAACATACTTATAATGATGGATCTTTATGCTTATACTATCCACGAGCAAAAGAATGGACTGCAAAAGATCTCATATCACAAACAATAGTACCTTGGATATCTGTATGGCTGTATTTTTATGAAATATGGCATGCTACAGATTTATGGCTTGGAGGAGGAATTGAACATTAAATTAAATCAATATGGCAATAATAATTAAAACTACTTCGCCGACGGAGCTTTTAGCGGCGATAAAAAAAGGAATCAATGAAGATAAAATTCGAACTTGGACTTATGACAGTGCGGGTGATTTTACACATACACCAGAACAATGGCAGTACGAAGCTTGGTTAAGACCTCAAATTCTCCCTGGCGAGCTTAGATTTGGAATTTTGGGACGAAAAAACAAAGAATTAAGCACTGTTATTTATGGAATATATCACGGACGGTTTATTGAAATGTTGTTAAGTCATTTTGATAAGCAGTTTTCCACCGCTCAGGCAACGGCTCAGAAAACTTCGCCAGACAATTTTTAGAGCTTTAGAAATTTCAATTGTATAATCTTAAAACATCTAAAATGAAATCTTCAGAAGTAAGTTTCCAAAGTGGATCATCAAGTCCATTTTGGAAATTATTTTATCCCACTTCCTTCAAAAGGTAATTAAACATGACGAAGCTCGGAACTGGATTTATCAAATTATAATATTTTACTTTAATTAAGCTTTAAAGTAAAATAATAAAAACGGCACCCAACTAGAGATTTTGAGTATTGAAACCACGCAATTCCGAGGTGAATTGAGCAATTGAACAAAACCAAAAAAACAAGTAAATATGGATTTGGAACTTTTCAACTTATTATTCAAATGGTCAAAATTATCCATATTGCCTAGTCATCTATTTTCTAATCTAGATGGTTCTGCAAAAATAGATCATATTTAGCAACCACTTTAGGACTTGACGCAGAATGTGAATCGAAGCAATTTTATAAGGGAAGAAGAATTTTAATATGTTCGTATGTTTAACAAATGTTCAAGAAAAGCATTTGTGTTAATAAGCTGGTTGGCGGAGAAGAGGGGAATCGAACCCCTCAGCCCTCAAATCAGGAAGCTGGCATCGCTTGGTCTTAACTTTACTGAACTATCATGGGGTGGTGATTCATACCAATATCTCCGAGAGGGCACCACGCCAGATTTTTTTACCAATAAATTTCACATTTATTTTCATAATTCCTTGTTTTACATGTTCATAAATCATTTCCAATATTGCGTGGAGAACAACGCCGAACACTACCCCAAAGGCCCAATGAAGTATAAGAGCTAAACCAACAGTAACTCCCAATATTTTTAACAGGCTAAAGATACGAAATTTTGATTTATCTTATTATGTTCAAGCACATCTGTCCTAAATAAATTTTAGGATTGGATTTCTGT
>NZ_DKSQ01000014.1:24362-29395 GCF_002472765.1 Empedobacter sp. UBA7252 | reverse complement strand
TCGGCATTCCTGCTAAACCGCTCTAGCTAGCTGCCGATTTTATGTACGACTTTTCAGCAATGACGATTTATAAATTCATTGTTAAAAAAGGATTTGAATATTGAAAAAAGAGTTAAAAAACCGACGATTTAGAATCGAAATGCAATTCAAGTTTAAATTATTGGAATAGAAAAAGTTGGAGTATCTGAGTGGAGCGAGTTGCCAACTTTATGGAAATAATTTATTTAAAATACCTGAGCCATACCATGGCTCCTCCTCTTAATCTCAAATGTTGTTAAAATTGAATTTGAGTATTGAAAAAGGATAAAAATCCGTAAAACGTTAAGCGTAGAGCGCAAAGCTTAATAAAACCTATGTTTCTATTGTGGTTAGAGAAATTAAGTGTTAAAAAGTGTTAAAATCCTGTATCGGTGTATATCCAAAATGACACTTTTCTGTATCGGTTGTGTATCCGCGCTGTATCCATTCTGTATCCATTGTATATCCGTTCCGTATGGTTTGTTCGGTGTTCGTATATCGATGTTAAGTTGTAAAATGTATTATGTATTATGTATTATGTATTATGTATTTTGGTTTAAGAAATAGGATCTGAACATAATTTAGGATAATAAGAAAATAATTAATAGTTCTTTATTACGTTCTTTTTATTGATGACTTATTATTGTATTCATTTGAATTCATGTGCCCATCAGGGAAGTTTTAACACAAAAGGAACCAAAAGTTATTCATATGATTTATTATTATTTTTAAGGTATTCATGAATGCAAAGCATTACAAGACTGCGATTTTCAACGTTCAATCTTCATTTTACTCCTTAAAAATATAAATGACTCGCTATCGCTCACAAATCTTTTATACGCTCGTTTAAATGGGTTGAAGCTAGTCTGAAAATTGTATGTGTTTCTTGAAATTTGTTGATATAAGTGAATTCGTGTATTAATAACAAAAAACGTACAAGGTTAACCATAAACCGTAAAAAACCAAAACCTAACAGATTACTCTATTTGGGTTTGTCAGCGGAGATAGAGTGATTATTTCATATTCCCTAGAAAAAGAAAGTAATTCTAAGAAAACTCTAGATACTTCGCATCTATTATTTTTTGTTTTTCCTTTCAGTTTTATGAAAATGAAATTTTCAACAACTTCAGAAAAGCAAAAAACCCAACAGATTACTCTATTGGGTTTTATTAGCGGAGAGTGAGGGATTCGAACCCCCGGAGGTGTGACCCTCAACAGTTTTCAAGACTGCCGCATTCGACCACTCTGCCAACTCTCCAATAACGCAGTCTATTGCGGTATTGCGAGTGCAAATATAGAACGCTTTTTCGTTTTTCCAAATTCTAAAAACAATTATTTTTAAAATAATTTTTAACAAAATGATTCTCAATAGAATATTTTTATTGTTTTTTTTGAAAAGAGTCGTTTATATCTTTGTTGTAATTAATTTTAGTCATGATTAGAAGAATTGAAGAAGTAGATTTTCCGAGATTGAGAGATATTTGGGTAAGTTCGGTTAGTAACACACACCATTTTTTAGCAAAAGAAGATTTTGAATATTATAAAGAAAATTTACCTAATTATTTTCCGCATGTAGCCTTATTTGGTTACGAAATCGGAAATCAATTGGTAGGATTTGTAGGTGTTGCAGCACAAAATCTTGAAATGTTATTTATTCACAATGATTTTCGAAGAAAGGGAGTAGGGAAGACTTTGTTGGATTTTTCTATTCAAGAATTGAATGTGAAATCGGTTGATGTGAATGAACAAAATCAGCAAGCGATTGATTTTTATTTAAGCCAAGGTTTTAAGGTTACTTCTCGTTCTGAAAAAGATAACGAGGGAAAAGCTTATCCTATTTTGCATTTGAGTTTATAATTTCAGGAGAGTAGCTTAACTTTGTCGCATATTTTTTAGCCATGCTTTCATCAACAGAATTATCATCAACTCAAAAAAATCGCATTCGATTCGCTGTTTCGCTCTTCTTTTTTTCGCAAGGTTTAGCTTTTTCGTCTTGGGCAAGTCGTATTCCGACGATTAAATCAGATTTAGGAATTTCTGAAGGACAATTGGGAACATTATTGTTGTTAATGCCGATTGGACAGTTGTGTACAATGGCGCTTTCAGGAAAATTAGTTGCGAAATATGGAAGTAAAAATGTCTTACGAATTGTCGTTTTAATTTATCCTTTAATTCTTTGTTGTATAGGTTTGGCTCAAAATTTTTATCAATTAGGTGCTGTTTTATTTTTCTTTGGAGTAATAGGAAACATGTGCAATATTTCGGTGAATACGCAAGGAGTTGAGGTAGAGAAAATATATGGAAAATCGATTATGTCCTCTTTTCATGGTGCGTGGAGTATAGCTGGTTTTACAGGTGCTTTGATTGGTTTATTGATGATGAATTTGCATGTGAATACATTTTATCATTTTGTGATTATTTATGGCTTAATTATTTTGAGTTGGTTCATTAATAAAAAATATTTAGTCGATTCTACACCAGCTCCAGCGAAGGAAAAGAAATCTATTTTTTCAAAACCAGATACTGTTTTGGTTCAACTAGGAATTATAGGTTTTTTGAGCATGGCAACAGAAGGTGCGATGTTCGATTGGAGTGGTGTTTATTTCCAAGATATCGTAAAAGCGCCACAGAATTTAGTTGTCGTTGGTTATGCTTCGTTTATGGTGATGATGGCAACAGGACGTTTCGTTGGTGATTATTTTATCAGTAAATATGGAAAACAACGCGTGATGCAAATTAGTGGAATTTTGATGTTTTCTGGTTTGATGCTTTCAGTATTTTTTCCTCAATTTATTGTGTGTACAATTGCATTTATGATGGTTGGATTGGGTGTTGCGTGTAATGTGCCAACGGTTTATAGTGTAGCAGGAAAAAACAAAAATGTAAATCCAGGCGTTGCATTAGCAATGGTTTCAAGTATCTCTTTTTTAGGATTTTTGATGGGACCACCACTGATTGGTTATATTGCTGAAGCTTTTGATTTGAGATATTCTTATGCGTTGTTTGCTTGCTTTGGGTTGATTATGGTTTTTATGGTTGGTAGAATGAAAATTTTTAAGACAGAGTAAAATAATAATGAAAAACTTGTAAAAAGTAAACATAATTATAAATTTGTTTTTTTTATTAAATGAAATAAAACTATGTTTCGATTTTTAGTCAATAACAAGTTTTTTAATGTATTACTATCAATTTCTTACATTCTTGCAATTATTGCATTATTGGTGATGTTTGGGTTTGGATTTCCGGTTATTTATAAACTTTATATCAATATATTTTTTATAACACTTTTATCTATCGGAATTCTGAGAACTATTCTCAAATATATCTACTTTAAAGAAAAAATTATTCCACGAGTCATTATTTTTGATATAGTAAGTATACTATTTATTCTTTATTGCATTAAAATGCAAATAACCGATTATAGTTGGTTTTTTGTCAGCAAATATTTGCAATTTGCTATTGTTTTAAAATTAGTAAGAGAAATTGCTACACCTAACCTTAATTTCAAACGTTCTGTAATTACTCCTCCCCAATTATTTATTTTCAGTTTTTTTATTTTAGTTTTTGGAGGAGCTTGTTTACTTATGTTGCCAAAAGCAACATATCATCCAATTTCTTTTTTAGATGCATTGTTTACTTCTACAAGTGCCGTTTGTGTAACAGGATTAACTTCTGTTGATACTTATATAACTTATACGCCTGTTGGTCATTTTATTTTAATGTTATTAATACAAGCAGGAGGTTTAGGTATTTTGACATTTGCTGGATATATTGCTTATTTTTTCAAAGGAAATAGTTCTTATGAGAATCAAATAGCATTAGGAAGTATTGCAAACAACGATTCTTTGAGTGAAGTTTTTTCTTTTGTAAAAAGGATTATCTATTTAACTTTTGGTATCGAATTCGTAGGAGCTGTATTAATTTATATTTCAATTGCACCTTATAATATTAGTATTGTTGACAAATTATTTTTTAGTATTTTTCATTCAGTTTCGGCTTTTTGTAATGCAGGTTTTTCTACATTGCCAAATGGATTAATGAACAAAGGTTTTGTTCACAATTATGGATTTCAATCTGTTCTAATCACATTGATATTCTTAGGAGGAATAGGTTTTCCTATCTTGATTAATATTCTACGTTATACAGATTATTTAATCAGAAAATTAATTTCAAAAATTCTCCATAATAAAAATAATCGTAAGAATTGGGTTTTTACATTAAGTTCTAAAGTTAATTTAATCACCTCATTAACAATACTAATTATTTCTACAATCATATTATTCTTCGAAGAATATTATTCTACATTAGGACAACATCAAGGTTTCGGAAAGTTTATTTCAGCTTTATTTATCGCCATAACGCCTCGTACAGCAGGTTTTAATAATATGGATTTTTCTCACTTACAATTCTCTTCCATACTTTTGGTTATTTTGTTAATGTGGATTGGTGCTTCACCAGCATCAACAGGAGGAGGAATTAAAACGAGTACTTTTGCAATTGCAATTCTTAATTTTATTAATATTGCACGCGGAAAAAATAAAATCGAAATTTACAAAAGAGAATTAAGCCCTATCAATGTACAAAAAGCTTTTGCTACAATGACCTTATCTTTTTTAGTCATTGGAATAGGAATATTTTTAATAACAAAATTTGATAATCATTTACATCTTATTGATGTTGCATTCGAAGCTTTTTCAGCTTATTCTACTGTTGGTTTATCATTAAATTTAACACCTACATTATCAGATCCAAGTAAAATTGTTGTCATTACAATGATGTTTATTGGTCGTGTTTCAATGATTACAATTTTGATGGCTTTTTTTAAGAAAACTGTTTCATCTAATTATCGTTATCCATCAGATGATATTTTAATTTAAAAGAAAATTATGAAAATAATAATTATAGGTTTAGGAAATTTCGGCGCGGCGCTTGGTAAGAAAATGGTAAAGCTTGGTCACGAAATTATCGGTGTTGACAATAATATTCAACGTGTTGAAGCTTTGAAAGATAAGTTA
>NZ_DKSQ01000014.1:0-24257 GCF_002472765.1 Empedobacter sp. UBA7252 | reverse complement strand
ATGCAACAGATGAATTATCAATTAATAAATTACCACTAAATAATACAGATATTGTAATTGTAAGTATTGGGGAAAATGAAGGTGCCAATATTATGGCTACTGCTATTTTTAAAAATAAAAATGTAAAACGTTTGATTAGTCGTTCTATCAATTCTTTACACGAAAATGTTTTGCAAGCAATTGGAGTTACAGAAATTATTCGACCCGAAGCTGAATCTGCAGAACGTTGGACAAAAAAACTAAATGTGAAAGGAGTTGTAGATTCTTTTGAATTAAATAAAGAGTTTAGCATTATAGAGGTTGTAACACCAAATGAATTGGTTGGAAAAACATTTGATGAAATCCAATTCAAAAAGCAACATAATATTTTGGTAATGACAATTATTAAAAACAAAGAAGAAGCTAGTTTTTTAGGTCAATATAAAATTGTTCCAGAAGTACAAGGTTTTCCTACATCAAATACAGTAATTACAAAAGATGATGTATTGGTAATCTATGGAGCAAATCAAGAAATTTATAAATTCTTAAAGAAATTTAATATTCAATAATCTTATTCTTAAACTCTAATACATGTGGTTTATGGAATTTTAAGTAAAAAAGAATTCCAACAAAATAACAGACAACATCTAATATATCTGCTGTGTAATTAGAAGAAAATTTTGGCATAATTACTTCTAATAAAAGACTCAAAACGCAAGCTGTTATAATTAAATAACTTGTTGGATAAATGTAAACTTGATTGTTGTATTTAATCTTCGAAATGATATAACTTCCTAAGTGCGTCATAGCAGGTACCGCAAAAATATCAGTTAAATAATGGTTGAGATACTCAATTTCTATGGAATAAATTCGGGTAAGTTTGATAAAAATCCAACTCAGAATATAGAAACTAAAATATGTATCAAACAGTTTCATTTATTAGACCACAACAAGAATTATTAACACACAAAAAGCTCCAAGAATCATCAAAAATAGGAAGAAAGCATCGTCTATTAATTTTTGAGAGGTACTTCGTTTGTCTTTTTTTTCTTCCATTTTATAACTTTTAGACAAAAGTATTTAATTCATCTTGAATTGCATAAGACGAATGTCATTGTAAAGTTTTTAAAATTGAATAGATTAAATCTTGAAAATATTTTTATAACTTAAAAAAAGTAAATGATCGAAAATGAAACCACTTTTATTCTTTCTTTTTCCAATTGCTCTTTTTGCGCAAGAAGTTGCTCAGAATGATAATTTAAAAAATAAATTGTTGATGAATTTTACTCAACAATCTGGCTATTTTGATTTTAAGTATTCGCAAGATTTATCGCTTGAAAAGAATAATGAATTGATTTTGGATAATGTGAAGAATTATATTAATCAGCCAACAAGTATTTCTCCTTTAAAACCTATTGAAGAAAGAATTGAATATAAATATGATGACACAATGACGAATAGAGAAAATCTAATTAGAAGTGTTATTCATGAAATGTTTCTAAGTAAACCATTAAAATTAAGTAAATAGAAAAAAGCCCAATCCTTAGATTGAGCTTTAAAATACTATAAAAATATATAAAAATTCTGAGCTTAGAATTTTATATCCTCTGTTGTTGCGATTAAATCTTGAATTGTTTCGCGACGACGAATTAAATAATCCTTATCGTCAATTAACAAGACCTCCGCAGGTTTGAAACGCGAATTGTAGTTCGAAGCCATCGAGAAACAATATGCTCCAGCATTGTGGAAACACAACACATCTCCTTCGCTAATTTCATTTATTTTACGATTCGATCCAAACGTATCTGTTTCACAAATATATCCCACAACTGTGTAATAACGGCTACGACCTTCTGGATTCGAAATATTTTCAATTTCGTGATGAGCACTATAAAACATCGGACGAATTAAATGGTTGAAACCTGTATCAATTCCAGCAAAAACAGTAGAAGTTGTTTGTTTCACAACATTTACAGTTGCTAAGAAAGATCCTGCTTCAGAAACCATATATTTTCCTGGCTCGAACATTAATGTCAAAGGTTTTCCGTACGCTTTTTCGAACTCGTTGAAACGAGCTGATAAACGTTCTCCTAAATATTCAATATCTGTTTCGTCTGCGCCTGGATAGTAAGGAACTTTAAATCCTGATCCAAAATCGATGTAAGATAAATTCTTGAATTCTGCTGCAACTTCAAATAAAATTTCAGCACCTTGTAAGAAAACATCAATATCTAAAATATCAGAACCTGTATGCATGTGAACACCATCCAAATGTAAACCTGTATTTTCTACAACACGTTTGATATGTGGTAATTGGTGAATAGAAATTCCGAATTTTGAATCAATATGTCCAACCGAAATATTTGCATTTCCACCTGCCATAATATGTGGATTAATACGCACACAAACTGGATATTTAGGAAAATCTTGACCAAATGTTTCTAAAACAGAAAGGTTATCGATATTGATGCGAACACCTAAATCAATTGCTTTTTTAATTTCAGCATACGAAACACCATTTGGTGTATAAATGATTTCTTTAGGCTTGAAACCCGCCATTAATCCCAATTCTACTTCTTGAATAGAAACTGTATCCAATCCTGAACCAAGTGATTTGAAATACTTTAAAAGATTAAGATTCGTGTTCGCCTTACATGCATAATTTAACTTTAAACGTTTGACTGTAGAAAATGCATTTGTCATCTTTTCATATTGCGATTTGATTTTGTTCGCATCATACACATACAGCGGCGCACCATATTTTTGCACCAATTCCAATAGACGTTCTCTATTCAGTTCCATTTTGTTTATTTTTTTGTTTAAAGTTAAATTTCAGTTGCCAAAATTACGGAATACAAATGGTTTTCTGAAGAAAATTCAGAATAAACTTATTATAAGTCAATAATTTCGAATATTATTTAAAAGTTTGAAAAATATTTCGAATATTATTCGGGAATAAATGTTTTAATCCCTCCACCATTCTTTGAAGTGAAAGACAGAATCGTTCAAATTTAGTGGTTCACCGATCATTGGAGTTAAAATATCGAGCTTATTTTGCTTACCATTCGCTATAATTTTTTCCAGAGGTTCGTCCCAAGCATGTTTTGCCAAAGCAAATTTTGCAGCATGAACAGGAATAATATGTTTTGCTTTCAAATCGTTGATAATTGCAGGTAAATCTGTTGGTAAAGCGTGAATATATTTCCATGCTTCGTTGTATTGACCATTTTCGAGAATCGCAAAATCAAACGGACCATATTTTTCTCCAATTTCTTTGAAATGCATATCATAACCGCTATCACCACCTAAAAATATTTTTTGCGTAGGCGTTTCCAATACATAAGAAGTCCAAAGTGTTGTGTTTCGTTTAAATTTTCGACCAGAAAAATGACGAGCA
This sequence comes from Empedobacter sp. UBA7252, assembly GCF_002472765.1. Classification (NCBI taxonomy): domain Bacteria; kingdom Pseudomonadati; phylum Bacteroidota; class Flavobacteriia; order Flavobacteriales; family Weeksellaceae; genus Empedobacter; species Empedobacter sp. UBA7252. The sequence goes on along the minus strand of NZ_DKSQ01000014.1, from coordinate 20,881 downwards.
GGTGTAAAAGTAATTTTTAAGTTATTTTTTAAAGTTAGGCTTGTGTTCCATTCTTCTTCGATTAATTGATCGGGCGAATAATTCCACTTCTCGAAATGTGCGCCAACTCCAAGCGGAATGATCACTTTCTCCACTTTTGAACGTAATTCTTTCACCGTTTCATAATCCAAGTGATCGTAATGATCGTGTGAAATAACCAAATAATCAATCTTTGGGAAATCTTTTGCGTGATACGTATTTGCTCCTTTAAACGCTTTATTGAAAATTGGTAAAGGTGAACCATAATCACTAAAAACAGGATCGATTAGGAAATTAACACCATCCAATTTAATATAATAAGACGAATGTCCCAACCAAATAAATACATTATCATTTTTATCAATTGATATAATATCTGTCTGAATATGCGGAATAGAATCTTTAGGATTAAGTTTTGGATTTTTCGCACCAAAGAAAAAGTCCCACATCACTTTTTTAGTATCAAAACCTTCTGCAAATGCAGGCGTGTGATGAATATTTTGAAATTGTCCATTTTTATACAACTTCGATTGTTTCATTCGTTCCAATCGTTTTCCAGTTGCTTCAGCACCAAAAGTATTCATTTGTAGAACCGCGAAAGTTGCAATTACAAGAATTACAATCAAACTTAATAGGAAGTAAAGCATTCGTTTTAAAACTTTTCGTTTATTGATTTTTTTCATTAATGATCAAATTTATAAAATTCTTGGATTGATTTTGAAATAATATATCTTAAGTAAACTGTAACATTTGTAACTTTCATTTTAATTTAGATTTATCAACTTTGTACACGTTTTAGAAAAAATACAAAATGGAATTTATCTTACAACCTTGGCCATGGTATATTGGCGGACCAATAATTGCGATTGTAATGCTTTTATTGATTTATTTCGGAAAAAGTTTTGGATTTTCATCAAATTTCAGAACGATTTGTTCTGCTTTGGGAGGAGGAAAATCATGTGATTTTTTCTCGTTTGATTGGAAATCTCAAAAATGGAATTTATTATTCTTAGTTGGTGCAATAATAGGAGGTTTTGTTTCGGTACATTTTTTATCAGATAATCAAATTCCTGAAATTTCAGAAGCTACAATTGCAAAATTGAATGCAATGGGATTTGAAAGTGCAGGAAAAGCATATTCTCCAACCGAAATTTTCGAAACGATGTCTGTAAAAAATATTGCTTTATTATTTGTTGGTGGATTATTAATTGGTTTTGGAACGCGCTATGCAGGAGGTTGTACATCTGGACATGCGATTTCGGGTTTAAGTGATTTGCAATTACCTTCATTTATCGCTGTTATCGGCTTTTTTATCGGTGGACTTTTGATGGTTCACGTTTTGTTTCCTTTAATTTTTTAATCTCATGAGAAGTTTAGTTTATATCATATTAGGCGTTATCTTTGGTGTAACCATGTACAAGGCAGAAACAGCCTCTTGGTTTCGTATTTTCGAAATGTTCAATTTTCAATCTTTCCACATGTACGGATTTATTGGTTCGGCTTTGGTTGTCGGTTTGATTGGAATACAATGGATGAAAAAGAAAGAAGCAAAAAATATCGATGGTGAAAAAATTGTGATTCAACCCAAAACAAAATCAATAGCTCGTTATTTGATCGGAGGAATTTTCTTCGGATTAGGTTGGGCATTGGTTGGTGCTTGTCCCGGACCAATATTTGTGTTATTAGGCGCAGGAGTTTATCCAATTTTAATTACAATTGTAGGTGCATTAATCGGTACTTTTCTTTACGGAAAAATTAGAAACAAAATCCCACATTAAACATGATAAAAGAGAAAATAGAAGCAACTTATCCGTATCAATTTGAAGATGAATTATTGAATGAAATTGATGAATTAGGATCTTTGATAGATTTTAAAGCGAATGATGTGATGATTGATTTGAACCAATTTATCAAGGGAATGCCAATTCTTTTGAGTGGTGCAATCAAGATTATGCGCGAAGATTTTGATGAAGGAGAATTGTTGTTGTATTTTCTCGAAAAAGGTGATACATGTGCCATGACGATGGCTTGTTGTTTAGGTGATAAACAAAGTAAAATACGTGCTGTTGCTGAAACTGATGGAGAATTGGTAATGATTCCGATTGTAAAAATGGACGAATGGTTGGCAAAATATCCATCATGGAGACGTTTTATTTTTGATAGTTACAATAATAGAATGGAGGAAATGTTGGTAGCGATTGACAATTTAGCTTTTAATGATATGAACGAACGTTTGAAAAAATATCTGTTAGATGTCGCAAGTATCAATAAAGGCAAAGTTGTGGTAAAAACACACCAAGAAATTGCTTACGAGCTAAATACTTCTCGTGTTGTCATTTCTCGTTTGTTGAAAGCGTTAGAAAAAGAAGGTTTCCTTCAATTAAACCGAAACGAAATCACGATTAAGTAAGAAATTATTTAAAAAATATATACAAAGGAAGCTCAGTTTTTGAGCTTCCTTTTTTTATTTGAAACAACTTATAGTAGAAAAATTTTCTAAAAATAATCTCATTTGTAACAAATGTTACAATCTATTTTGATACGGTCAATTACTTTTGTTTTTGTATTTCATAAAACAAATGATTGCCCGTATAGTTTATTTTGGATTATTGCTATTTACTTTTTTTCCTTTTGTAGAGTCGTCTGTGGCGTTACTTTTAGGGATTGGTTATGGTTTAATTTTTCAGAATGAATTTTGGGAAATCTCAAAACGATATTCAAAGAAATTATTGAATATTGCAATCATTGGTTTAGGGTTAGGTTTGAATCTTCACGAGGCAGTTTCGGTAAGTAAAGATGGATTTTTTCTCACTTTTATTTCTGTGTTAAGTGTTTTTACATTAGGATTTGTATTCTACCGATTATTAAAAATCAACAAGAATACATCGCTGCTGATTACTTCAGGAACTGCTATTTGTGGAGGGAGTGCTATTGCTACAATTTCTTCGGTTTTACAACCAAAAGCGAATCAAATTACCATTGCCATGTCAGTTGTGTTTGTGTTGAATGCGATTGCATTAATGATTTTTCCGTTTATTGGACATTATTTTCAGTTATCGCAATATCAATTTGGTTTGTGGTCGGCAATTGCAATTCACGATACAAGTTCTGTTGTCGGTGCAGCCAAACAATACGGTGAACAAGCTTTAGAAGTTGCAACTACTGTGAAATTGAGCCGAACATTATGGATTTTTCCGTTCGCTTTATTAATTGGTTATTTCAACAAAAAAGAGAACTCTTCTTACAAATTTCCTTATTTCATTATTGGTTTTATTACAACAATGCTTATCGCTACTTATTTTCCTCAAGGCGAAAAAGTCTATCATATTTTACAAGGAATTTCGAAACAATTAATGGTTGTTGCTTTATTTATGATTGGCTCGTTGATTAACTTACAATCCATCAAACAAGCAGGTTTTAAAACCTTATCATACGGAATATTACTTTGGATTTTTATTTCCATTTGATCTTTGGTTTTGGTTTTAAATTATTTTTAAAATCTCTATCCTCTCTATTTTTAGGTTTGTAACATTGGTTACTGTCGATTGTTTTTTAGTAACTTAACTTTGATTCAACAAATTAAAAAAGGTTAAACCATAAAAATATTATCATATGTTTTTTCAACACATTTTTGAAAAGTCATTGGCGCATTCAAGTTACCTTGTAGGTTGTCAAGCAAAAGGAGAAGCAATTGTAATCGATCCAAAAAGAGATATTGATACATACTTAAAAATAGCAGAAGAAAATAAGCTGAAAATTACGCATATTGCCGAAACACATATTCATGCTGATTATCTTTCTGGTAGCCAAGAGTTAGCTTATGTAACAGGTGCGAAGATGTATTTGTCTGATGAAGGCGGAGAAGATTGGCAATACGATTTTGAACATATCGGATTAAAAAATGGGGATAAAATAAAAGTTGGAAATCTAATTTTTGAGGTGATGCATACACCAGGTCACACGCCAGAAAGTATTAGTCTTTTGTTGACGGATAAACCTGCGACGAAAGAACCAGTTATGATTTTTACTGGAGATTTTGTTTTTGTAGGAGATATTGGTCGTCCAGATTTATTAGAAGAAGCTGCTGGATTAATTGGTACTAAAGAAGTAGGAGCAAAGCAGATGTTTAAATCGTTGAAAAAATTTCAAGCATTACCAGATTATTTACAAGTTTGGCCAGCACATGGAGCAGGTTCTGCTTGCGGAAAAGCTTTGGGAGCTGTAGCAAGTACGACGGTTGGTTATGAGAAAATCAGAAATTGGGCGTTGCAATTTGATTCGAATGAAAAAGCATTTGTTGATTATTTATTGGCAGATCAACCCGAAGCACCAGCTTATTTTACAATGATGAAAAAGTTGAATAAAACAAAACGTCCTTTGTTGATCGAAGTTCCGAAGTGGGCTAAATTAACATACATCGAATTTGAAAAAGCAAAAGATTTTGGAATGAAAGTGATTGATGCGCGTATCAAAACAGATTTTTCCCAATTGCATATTCCAGGAACGCTTAATATTCAAAACAATAAAACGTTCAATACATGGATGGGGTGGATGGTAAATTATCAAGAGCCAATTGTGTTGATTGTAGAAGAGGATGAAGTAGAAGAAATGACACGAAAATTGATGCGAATTGGTTTGGATAATATTTACGGCTACATTAAACCAACAGATTTATTTAACAATTTAAGTTCTTTACAATCTTCTATTTTAATCGACGCAGATACAATGGAAAATTACATTGGAAATGAAGAGGTTCAGATTTTAGATGTTAGAGGTGAAACAGAATTTAAAGAAGGTCATATCGAAGATGCGAAGCATATTTTTGTCGGTTATTTACCAAAAAGATACAATGAATTAGATCCAACTAAAAAAATTGTCTTGCATTGTCAAGCTGGAGATCGGGCAACGATTGCACAAAGTTTTTTGGAATCGAAAGGTTTTGATGTTGAAAACTATAGTGGAGGAATTGCTGATTGGAAATTGAATCAAAAACCATTCGTGAAATAATATGTTTTTTCAAAATATTTTAAAAATGTTGACATCAAATTCGAATGTAGAAGTAGAGCTAGTACTACTCAAGCAGTAACAATTTTAAATAAAAAAGACAGTAGCTGCTTAATGATTCTTCTTAGAATCAAGTGCAACTACTGTCAAATTATTTTCTTTCTCTTACTTTTTCTTCACGTATTTTTTTGGATTTTTTTTGAATTCAACTTTACAGCTTTTACTACAAAAACCATAAATTTTCTTTTGATAAATTGCGGTATCTGTTAAGAATTGTGCGGTATTCATTCCACAAATAGGATCTTTCTCGTTTACAACTTTTACTTTTAGTTTTTGTTGAGCAAAAATTGAAAAAGAGATGATGAAGAATGTTAATGTTAATATTTTTTTCATTGTTATTGATTTTTAGATTGAAATAAATTGTAATTAAAAAAGAAACCTATTCTGTTTTTTACTTCGATTTCTCCCGAATTTAAATCAGAAAGTATAGGTTGAAAATATTCTATACCAAAATTAAATTTTCGAGCAGCTGCTTCTAATCCTAATTTCGCAAATTGAGCTTTTCCCTTAGATTTTGGAATCGTCTCCCCAAATTGTTCATTTTTATAATAAAGTTCGTTTTGAAAACCGACTTTTCCAAGTAATTTTAATTCATTGTTAATGAAAAGGTGTTGTAATTGAATTAATTGATTCCATTGATCTCCAAATTTGTATTTCTTTTTATTCTCTCCTTTCAAGTTGTAGTCTGTTACTAATTGTAAAGTCGAATTCTTATAAGCTAATTGGTAATTTATTGCAAACTGAGTATCCCAACTTCCTGTACCTAATTGAAAACTTGGATTGGTTGTTTCAGCATTTGCTTGATTAAATTTTGCGATTGGAATTTTTAAACCTATTGCAGCACTTAATCCATGTTTTAGCTCATTAGAACTTGTATTTGATTTAATGACTTTAACTATTCCCATCATATTTAAATCTCCAATACCAGAAATAGAAGAAGAGTTTTTACCTTCTTTATTATGAAAATGGTAAGGAATGCTAGCATTGATGTCAATTCTATTATTTATTGGAATTCTTGCCCATAATTGAATGGTATTGAATTGTTGCTTTTGTGTTCTTTTATTAGAAAAAGCATCTTCTTTAACCTTATAAGATTGATGTAGATAACGAATCCCAATGAAATTTGAATTTATAAGATTTTCGATTCCATTTGAGGTTGAAGTTGCTGAACAACCGCAAGCATCACAATCTAATTCTAAATCATATAAATGAGAGACTACAATAGAATCATTATCTGTATGCGCAAATAATGAAATAGGTATTAATAATATAACGAAAAATAAATTGATATATAATTTCATTTGAATAGATTTAAAATTCTGCATAAGCAGGGTTATTAATAAATGAGTAATCAGTTAATGTTTTTAGAAAAGAAATAATTGCCTTTTTTTCTTCTTCTGTCATAGGAATTCCAATTCGATTATTTTGTTTGAGTTGAGAATCCAAATATTTATCATTTTGTACACCTTCTGAATAAAAATTCAAAACAGCTTCTAAACTATAGAATCGTCCATCGTGCATATAAGGTTTGGTCATTTCAATATTTCTTAAACTTGGAACTCTAAACTTCATAAAATCAGTCGAATCTAATGTCACACGATATAAACCTCCATCTTTGTATTGTTTATTATAATACATTCCTGTATTTCGAAAAGACTCATCTGTAAAAAGTGTTCCTTTATGACAGCTTGAACATTTCTGTTGAAAAAGTTGTAAACCTTTTTTTTCGGTTTCGGTTAAATTTGTCTCTTTCCTTAAATATTGATCATATTTTGAATCTTTTGATACAACTGAAGCCATAAATTGTCCTAATGCGCTGAGAATACGATTTGCATCGATTTTATCATCTCCAAAAGCATTTTTAAACATTTTTCGATAAGAAGAATCTGATGATAATTTCTTAATGATTTCGGGAAAAGTTGTATCCATCTCTTCTTCAGCTGTAATAGGAGAAATTGGTTGTTGAGCTAAATCATGAATAACGCCATCCCACATAAATCGATTTAGAAAAGCCAAATTTTGAATAGGAGGAGCATTTCGAATTCCTAATCGATCATCAATTCCATGACTTACAGGATGTCCGTGGTGAGTAAAGGCATTTTCTTGAATATGGCAAAAAGCACATGAAATAGTATTATTTCTAGATAATCGACCTTCATAAAATAGTTTTTTTCCTAACTCAACTCCATTTTTAGTTAACGGATATTTATCTGTATCAAATGTTATTTTAGGAAAATAAGAAGGAATTTCTAATTGATAAGGTTCATCAACGATTTGTCCATAATCAATATCATCATCGTTACAACTTAACAAGATGAATAAACTGAATATAATTGTTATTATTTTATTCATTGTTTGTAGAATTATGCGGTGTTTTATAAATACCGCTATAAACTTTATTGATTTTTTTCGTCGTTATGTACATGATCAACTCGAAACATATTTTGTATATTTTCTGTTACCAATTGTGCAAAGTTGGAAGATCCCATAATATTATTGTTCGACTCATCTAATATCAATTTATGATCACCACTTAAATAGGTATTCAAATTTGCCATAATATGAATAGAAGGCTTAATCTTAGAAGTTACTCGTGCAGATGTAGGCAAATTTAATGTTACTTCTCTATATAAATCTTGAACATTATTTTTGTTAATATCTCCCATATTTCCTGTGTGAGTTAAAAAGAATGTATCAGTAGTAGTTTTGCCATAAAAACCTTCTATTTTAAAGAAAACATAACCAGCAGCCCAAGCCCAAGTCATTCCATTTTTCTTTGCTTTTTCCCAAAAAGTAGCTTGCCCAGTCTGTCCTAATAAATAAGCTTTCTGAGATACACCAAGTCCGAAACGTACTTTTGTATATTTATTTTGAGGGATATTATCCAAATTTAAATAAACGACATTAGCTATAGCAGAATCTTGATTAATAACAAAAGCGCCTTTGTCTGGATCGTTTTTATGATAATCAAATTCATTTCCTTTTTCGTCAATTAATGTGATGTTAGAAATGATATATTTTAATGTTGTTAATTTATGTTTTTGTCCGTTTGATGAGGTTTGCGTTGTTTGATCTAAAACAATTCCTCCCAAATTATCAAATCCATTTTCAAACTTTAATTGAATTTTACCTGTTTCGGTAGATTTAATTTCAGAGAAATCATCATCGTTGTTGCAGGAAGTAAATAAAGTAAGTAATGCAATAAATGATAAGTTTAAAAAATATTTGATTGTTTTCATTGTAATAATTGTTTAATTTTTTTGAATAAAAATGCTATTGGAAAACAATTATTGTTCTCCAATACTGGATATTTGTTCTATTAATTAAACAATTGGAGGTTTTAGATATTTAAAAACCCAATCGATAGAATAGGATGATTGCCAAAAGAATCGATGTTTTATTTTTACAATAAAATCTTGAATAAATGGAATATTTAAGGATTCGAAATGTATAAAAATTTCTGCAAATCGAATATTTTTTACTAAAACCGAATCAGATTGTTGTTCTGTTTCTTTTAGTTGCTTCGATAAATAACATTTTCCATTGCATTGCATTTCTGGTCGCTCTTTATTGATACAATATTCATCAATAATCTTCTCCTGAGTACTAATGAATACAGTAAAAGGAATTAGTGATCGAAAACCAATTAAAAGCACGAACAATGCAATCAATAAACAATTGAAACTTTTGACAAATCTTATATGAAATGTCAACTTGATTAAATGTTAATGAGATAATAATTTGATAAACAAGAATTATTTATCAAATAGGAGGCTGAAGTTGTTGATCTAATTGATATTGAGTTTCGAAAGCTAATTCGATAGTCGAAATTTTTTCAATAGATTTTGTAAAGGTAGATGTGTTAATTTCGAAGGTAGGTTGATAAATAAAATAATCAATTGTTCGTAAAGAAACTTGAATTTTATTGTCATCATTTTGTTCATCACTAACAGTCTTGGAAATTTGTTCTTTCAGATAACAAACGCCATTACACAATAATTCTGGACGCTCTATATTAACACAATATTCGTTAGAAATCTTATCATAATTTACCAAATAGTCAATAACTGGTAGCAATGGTCTACAAGTTATTAGAACAACAGTTAGTATGAAAAGGTAAGATTTCAATTCCTTAAAATTTTTATAAAATTAGACAGTTTTTATTTATTTTGAAAATGAAGATTATCAGTTTTTTCAGAAATTGAATTCAAGTTTCTTTTTATTGAAATGACATTAATGAAATAATCTTAAAAGGTTTATATTTTTTAGATTGAGAAAGATATCGTAACTTTGAATTAATCATTTTAGAATCAATTCATGGCAAATTTTATCGACATCTATAGAAGAAACAACCAATCGTGGTTGTTTTTGTCGTTGGCATATTTGCATGATGATACTTTCTTAAGAAGCTCGAAAGAGTTTATCAACTAATCCCTGTTACGACTCGAGACAGGGAACCTTCTATTTTTTTCAATTATCAATTATTTTCAATTTTCTGTAAGGAGATTTGTATCAAATTTTAGCGAATTTTATTTTCGGTCATTTGATATTTGAGTCTTAGGAAATCTTCTTCGAATGATTGAAAGTTTAACTAAGAATTTATCAAAATGACAACAAATATTATTTTAACAACAGGATTATACGATTTAATTAAAGACCATTTAAGAAGAAAAAAAGTAACAGCAGAACAAGAAAATATCTTGACAAAAGAATTGCGTCATGCAGAACAAATTTTGAGAAGAGATTTGGCTGATAATATTGTGACTGTTGGGAAAAAAGTAACAATAAAAGAATTAAATTCAAATCAAGAATATCAATTAAATTTTGTTAGCCCAGAAAAGGCAAAACCGAAAAAGAATCGTCATTCTATTTTAATGGACGAAGGTTTAGCAACAATTGGTTATAAAATTGGTGATGTAATTGATTGGCCAGCAAATGATGGTACAAAAAAATATGAAATTTTGAATGTAGAAGCAGTTTCATAATTTGTCCAAAAGCATAATAAAAAAACCGAGCTAATGCTCGGTTTTTTATTGGTATATTTTCTGGAAAAATATTTTAAACATCTAAATGTGAAGCAGTAATTTTCTGACCATAAAAAATTGTTGTATTTGCTTCAAAACTTTTCGCATCATCTGTCGTATAAAATGTAAGATGCCCATTTTTTGAACATTGTGTTTCTACTTCGGGATGACGATTTAGATAGTCAGTTAATTTATTCGCTACCAATTCTCCTTGAGAAAGAATTGTTACATTTTCTGGTACATATTGCGAAATGATGGGAAGAAGAAGCGGATAATGTGTACAAGCCAATACAATTGTATCGATTTCGGATGATTGATCAAATAAGCGTTGAATATCTTTTTCTACAATATCGTGCGCAGCTTTGCTATCAATTTCATTATTCTCAACCAAAGGAACCCAAAGTGGACAAGCCAATTGAAAAACATCAATTGTTGAATGAAATTTGTTCATCTCGATTTTATACGATTCAGACAAAACAGTTCCTTGTGTAGCTAAAATTCCGACTTTGTTATTCTTTGTGTATTCATTTATCGATTCTGTTGTTGGGCGTATAACACCCAAAATTTTTTTGCCTTCGGGTAAATCATTTTGCTGAATTGTTCGTAAAGCTTTTGCAGAAGCTGTATTGCAAGCAAGTATAACCAAGTTACATCCCAAATCAAACAATTTAAAGACGCATTCTTTGGTGTATTCATAAACTGTCTCAAACGAGCGAATTCCATAAGGGCAACGAGCATTATCACCTAAATAGATATAATCGTATTGCGGAAGTTTTTTCTGTATTTCTTTGAAAACGGTTAATCCTCCATAACCAGAGTCAAAAACACCAATTGGTCCTTGCATATTCGCTTATTTTTGAAGCACAAATTTACAAAATGTATTAAGATGTTAGCGTAATAATTTGGTTTGAAAATTTACATATAATTAATAGAAATAATAAATTTTATAATCTATTCAACAATTGTTTGAATAAAATTATTTTCTTTTCTGCTTTCGTTTTTTATTTCGCCAAATAATAAAACCTGTAATGGGTAAACTTGCGACGATTATTGAAGAAGTAAAGGCTAATACTTTGCCAAATAAACCCAATATTTGTCCTGTATGGATGTCGTACATTGAGTTTGCAAACTTTTTACCATTTGATAAATTCTCATTCATTAATTTAGAAACTTGAAATTGTTCCGAATCAAATTGGTATTCGTCAACCGCATAATAACGCAAACTTTTATGATACGCTCTTATGGCCAAAGGATTTTTTTCGGGTACGGGTAAATAAATCCAATACATAGAAGCTGTTGGACTATTTTTTAAACTATAAGCATATGCAGAATCAACAATAGTGTAATTGTCTTCTAACATTTTTTTAGGCTGATAGACATATCCTTTTTCTTCATTTGGAAATGATTTTCCAAGATTAACGATTTGCATATATGAATTGCGAACAGGTTTGAAACTAAATGCAATACCTGATAAAGCGACAATAAATGCAATACTAAAAGCATAAAATCCCAGTACATTATGCAAATCATAATTGATACGTTTCCATTTTGCTTTGTATTTTATCGTTAACCCATTTTTAGCTTGTTTTCTCTTTTTGGGCCACCAAAGAATTAAACCGCTTATCATAATCATGATAAAAATAACAGTTGAAAAACCAATTATATTTTTTCCGATATCACCCAATAAAAGATTCATATGAATGTATTGTATCACCAAGAAAAAATCTTGTTTCATATTTTCTTGATGTAAAATTTTCCCTGAATATGGATTAATATACACAAAGTAAGATTCTTTTTTATCATCCATCATCATCACAACCGTTGATCGATCTTTATCCATATACATCACTCGAAGCACAACATGTTTAGGATTTTTGTCTTGTACTTTATGGATAATTTCACTTGGTTTTATGAATGGTTGATGAACAATCTCGACTTTTCTATAATCAAAAAGAGCATCTTTTATTTCATCTTGAAAACAAAATATAGCTCCTGTTATTGCCACAATACAAACAATAATACCTGTAAATAATCCAAACCATTTGTGAAAGAAGAGAAAATATTTTTTCATTAATAAAGATTAATTTAGAATAAATAAAAATTATATTTGCAGCAAATATAATTTATTTAAAAACACACTATGAAAAAAAATATCATCTGTTTAACAATTTTATTGGGGAGTGCCTCGCTGTCATATGCCCAAACGAATGATAGTATATCCACAGATTTGAATGATGTTGTGGTAGTTGCTTCAAGAAAACCTACTAAAATATCTGATTTGGCAGGAACTGTTTGGGTGATCAATCAAGAACAAATTGCACAACAAGCTAAAAATGGTGTTCCATTAAAAGAAGCTTTAGCGATTATGATTCCAGGGATGGATGTTGGTTCGCAAGGAAGATCAAATTATGGTCAAAATATGCGTGGACGTTCGATGTTGGTGATGATAGACGGTGTTTCCTTAAACAGTATCCGTAACATAAGTCGTCAATTAGATGCAATTGATCCGTTTAATATCGAAAGAGTTGAGGTTTTATCTGGTGCAAGCGCAATTTATGGCGGAAATGCGACAGGTGGTATTGTCAACATTGTGACGAAAAAAGCACTAAAAAATGGAATTAGTGGCGAAACAGAACTTGGTTTACGTACAGGTTTTTCAGGAAGTGATGATCATGATTGGCGCGTTGCTCAATCTATTGGTTACAAAAATGATAAATTTACGGGACGTTTGGCTGTTGCATTTCAACAAAATGGTGGAGCTTATGATGCAGATGGAGATCAAATATTTGCAGATATTTCGCAATTAGATTTACAATATAATCAATCTATTGATGTGTTGGCAACAGCAGGTTATAAATTCAATCCGAAGCATCAAATCAATGGATCTGTGCAATATTATCGTTCCAAATATAGTGGAGATCGTAGTTTATATTTAGGTGAAAACATTAGTGTTTTAACCAAAGGAGATGCTTCTGTTTTGGAGATGCGTGATGGTTTTGATACGGATAAAAATCCAGGAACAGAGCGTGTAATGGGAACATTGAGTTATAATGGAACTAATATTTTAGGAGGGCAAGATGTGTATGTTCAATTTGCTTCTCGTGTTGAAAAATTAGGATTTTATCCATTCCCAGGTAATTTAACGTTGCCTTCTGGGACAAGTCCTTATATGTCGGCTTCTCAACAGGATACGTATTATTCGGGTCTAAAAGCTGTTTTGGTCAAAGATTGGGGAAAATTGAAATTAACATACGGTGCAGATGTTGATTTTGAAAAGTTTGAAGGTCAACAAAATGTATTTGATTCTCAGAAGTCATTATCAAGTGGAGGAATGATTAATCACACTGTTTTAACGATTGATCGTTATCCAACTAATCATTCTACAAGTTTTGCTGGATATGCGCAAGCTGAGTATGATATTTTACCCCAATTGAAAGTTTCGGGAGGAATTCGTTACCAAGATATTTCAATTAAGTTGGATGATTTTATTGGTTCTACTCAACAATTGCAAATCGCTAATGGTTATGGAAACAGTGCCGATTATATTCCAGGTGGAAAAAGTAGCTATAATATGACGATGCTAAATGCTGGTTTGTTATATAAAATTAATGAATTGAACCAAATTTGGACAACTTATTCACAAGGAGTTTCATTAGCTGATCCATCAAAATTTTATGGATATGGAAATTATAAATTTAATTCTGCAACCAATAATTGGGATTTAAGTTCGAGTGTGAATGTAAAAGATTCTCCTCTTTCTGGTGTGAAAACAGGACAATTTGAACTTGGTTATCGTTTCAGAACAAATAATGGATTTAAAGGACAAATCTCTGGATTTATCAGTAATTCCGACAAAAATATTGCTTTAAAACGTGATGGACTAAATCTTTGGGTAGAAGTGGTTGATCAAAAATTAAGAAATATGGGCGTAGAAGCAGAGGTTTCTTATACGAACGGAGGATTTTATGTTGGAGCAAATACATTGCTAATCAAATCTGAAGTGGAGAAAAATGGTGATTGGCAAAAACAAGATGTTTCAACTTCTGGACCTTCTAAATTTACAGCTTATGCAGGTTATGGATTTGATAATTGGAATTTTAGATTTCAAACTTTACAAAGTTTCAAATACACAGATGGTTTGGAAAATGTGATCGATTCATACAATACATCAGATTTAATGGTTGCTTACAAATTACCTTTTGGTAAAATTAATTTAGGTGTTCAGAATATTTTTAATACCGATTATCAAACAATTTGGAGCGCAAAATCACAAGTTTTGTATAGTGCATATAAAGTTCCAGAATTGTTTTATTACGCTGGACGTGGAAGAACTTTTAATCTAAGTTTTACATACAATTTTTAATTTATGAAAGCGAATCATTTGATTCGCTTTTTTATTTTAAGGGAATTAAACACCGAACTAAAAAATAAGATTAATGATTGCAGGAATGATTCGAAAGCCAATAAAGCAAAAAAAATCGTAGAGTAGGATAGGTAAAAGAGAACAAATATATGGGCTAAAGAATAGATTTTTGAATTTATTTTCTATAGAGAGGTTCTATAATTTTTACCAATTATTAATTTTATTCGATTTATCTAAAATCTCTTGAATTAATTTATTAAAATGATTCTCCAAACCAGTTACTGCATCAGGATAATCGACTTCATTCTTTTTATTATAGATAGAATTTTTGTTTTTGCTTGTTGGATTCAATACGAGATAATAATAATCTCCTATGCTCGAATTCCACTTTCTTGCTTCAAAAGAAGGTCGATTAATTCGAATTTTATCATCTTTAAAGAGAATTGTAATCGAATAAGATAAGTCATATTCAATCTTTGACTTTCCTATTTGCATATAATTCATTTTTTGTTTTACAGTTAAAGCTTCTTGCTCATATCCATTTATTGTTATGCTTTCATTTTCGGCTAAACTCAATACTTTCTTTGGATCTTTGTACATACTCGATAAGGCTGACAACACAATTCTGTATAACTCATTTTTTTTGGTATTTGGTTTATCAATTACGATATAATCAGTTTTATCTTTAGATGAAACAAATCCATTTGATGTTAAAGTAAAATATTGCGCATAGCTAAATTGCGATAAACAAATAATTGTAAATAAAGTATATAAGATTTTCATATTTCATTCGTTTAAATACTAATTTAAGAAAAATGTCTCATTTTTGGAATGAATACTTAAAAATCAATGTGTTAAAGTTTATGAATATTGTTTACATAAAATATTTTTACTTCTTGTAAATAGAGGTGATTTAGCTATGTCATTCATCCTTCAAACTTCGTCAATCCATTTGTATAAATCGATTTCAGAAGAGATGTCAAAGGTTTTTCTTAATCTACTTTTTCTTGTTTGCACAGTTCTTATTGCAAGGTTGTTGTATTCTGTAATATCTTTTGTTGTAAAACCTAATTTGAGTAAAGAACAAAATTTGAATTCGTCTGGAGTCATTTCAGGATTAAAGGATATGACTTGTCCTGAATTAGCTATACACAAATTGCAAGTGTATGAAAAAAACAGAAAAAGTTGAAAGTGGTTTACCAAGAAAAGAAGTTACTAGAATTTATGGTTTAGGAAATTGATGTTTGGATGCGAAATTATAGATCAGAGATTTATTGCTCATAAGTATGATCGAAAAAGGTGATCCCTATGAAAATGCAATGGCAGAAAGGGTTAATGGAATGATTAAAATGGAGTTTAACCTGTATGAAAGCTCATTAGGTTTTGATCAGACAAAGATTAAAGTTAATAATAGTCTTAAATCATATAATGAATTGAGACCACAAGTAAGTTGTGATTATTTAACTCCAAATGCTGCGCATTTACAATCAGAAAAATTGAATAAAAGATGGAAAAACTATAATAGGAGTTTTAATTATCAAAACTCTCTTGTATAGTAAGTTTAGGATTAAGATGAATTAGTGTATATCGAAAATACTACTTTTCTGTATCCGAGTTGTATCCATCTTTCACCTTACTTCTTATTATAAAAATCAATTTGTCGTTGAATTGTTTTTTCGGTTTGAATAATGTCTAATATTAAAATTTTGATAGTTTCTTTTTTGTTCTTTTCTGTTTCATAAAAGTTGGAGTATAAGAAATTCATGAAAAATTCTGTTTTGTTCTTTAATATGTCTTTTTGTTCTTCAATATTAGACAAAGAAGTGATTTTATCATAATTTATCAAGTCTATTTTGGAAGTTGAAACTGATTTCCAAGCGCTTGTTTTAATCTGAGGAATAAACACACCTTTACATTTCATTGTGACACCCAAAATGTTAACACTTTTGTTATCAGCATAGTATTCAAGCGAATCAACATAAGAATTTTGCAATGGAATATTGTATTTTATTTCTTCCGTTGTTTCATTCAATTCACTTTTTATCGTTGAAAAAACTTGATTAATATACACTTGGTCTTTTCTATTTGTGTTCCAATTGTCAATAAACAGTGCAATCAAAATACCTACGGTTACAGGAATAATTTCTTTGATAAATTGAATTGAATAATTTTCTAATGCTTTCTTCATTAAATTTAGTTCTTGTTAATTTATATTGATGTGTTAAATCAAACAAATATCTCATATTCATCGGAATGCACCATAACTATTTTTATATTTTTTGATAAATAGTGGCGAAATTTAAAGGTTAACAATTAAGTTGATATTTTTGAGATTTGTATTAAGTTTAATTTGCTCTGTTTTGTTCCTCGAAATTCACTTTTTTGTTGTTTTCTTTCACTTTGTTATTTCCAAAATTGTATGTTAAACTAAGTTTGAAACCTCGGTAATCATTGTATTGATTAAACTCCGAACGATAATCGCCATTATACGAATACCCTTTGTTTTTAATCGTTTTGAATACATCATTTACCACAAAATTAGCTTGTAATTTTTTATCGAAAAACGAAGCTTTAATGCCTGGCGAAAATTCCAATTGATCTTGCAGTTTTATGTTGGCATACGTGAACGGAAGCGAATGCCAGAAGTTTAGCATCAAAAACCACGTTTTATTCTCATTTAATGTAATAGTGTTGTAAAAGGTATATGACATCGAATAAACTTTCAGTTTTTCCAATTCAGAAATGGTCGGTTTTGTGATTGTATAAGATGCATTTGCATTGATTGAGGTTTCCCAAATTTTGAAAAATGTGTTGTAATATCCAATATTGAATCCCGTTCTGTTTTGGTCATAACTATTTTCTATTACATTGCTGTAAATTCCGTCCGAAAAACGTGCAATATTCGATGTGTTATTTTGGCTAAATTGATTGTAAAGTCCAAATGTAAATTTTCCTTTGTACGAATAATTTAGTTCAATATTATCATTAAATGATGGTTGTAATTTAGGATTTCCTGTGTAATACATATACGGATTCGTGTACCAACGGAATGGATTTAAAGATTGAAAATTGGGACGATTTATTCTTTTGGAATAATTGATACTGAACGAATGATTTGTAGTTGGTTTGTAACTGATATAAGCTGTAGGAAATAATTTTCCGTAGTTCTTTTTCAGACTGCTGTTTTCGTCATTTGGTGTAAAACCTTCTAGCGAAGTGTATTCGTATCGTAAACCAGCTTTTGCTGACCATTTTTGATTGAAATCTTTTTGAAAGCTAACATAAGCCGCATAATTGTGTTCTTTGTAATGAAAAATATTGCTATTCGATGGGTTCAAAACAAAATCTGCTTCATCAAATTCATAGTATTCCACATTCGATTTGTTATCCAATAGTGTATATTTTGCTCCAGTTTCTATGTTCAGCCATTTGTAAGGAAGCGTAAGATCTGATTGTACCGAATAAATCGCATATTTCATTTTACTATTATTTCGAACAATAGCATTATGCTGATTCGTGTTGTTAAAAGTATTTAAATTGTTGATTTTATTAGGACTATCGTTCAAGTAATTCGCTGTAAAACTTAGTTTTTTACCAATGCTGTCCAATTTTATGTCATAATAAGTATTCAAAGTATGTGTTGGTGTTGTCCAACGTTGTTTTTGAAGGGTTACTAATGTAGAATCTATAATAGAATTTGTTTCATAATGGCTTAGTCCATCCGTCTTCATATTATAATGCTGATTGGAATAGTCGTAAATAAGACCGATGTTTTGTTTCTCATTTATTTTATAATCAAGGCTGTAGTTTAACCCAAAACCATCGGGCGTATCTTTTCTTGTTTCCGAGTTGTAGACACTGTTAGTTTTGCTTAAAAGATCTCGAGCTCCAACGGCTTTATAAGCCATATCAAATTGCCTTAATTTCAACGAAGTGCTTAATTTTTTCGATTGATAATTCACTGTAGCACCTGTTCTGAAGCCACTGTAAGAATTTTTTTGATACGAAGAATTTACACTCCCGCTCCAGCCAATATTAGGATTTTTCTTTAGAATAATATTAATAATTCCACTATTTCCTTGTGCTTCATATTTTGAAGGAGGAGTTGTAATGATTTCAATTTTCGCAATATCATCAGAACGAAGCGATTATAGATAATTAGTAAGTTCGCTTCCTGATAAATTAAGCATTCTGTCATTCACCATAACCGAAACATTTCCTTTTCCTACAATAGAAATATTATCATTCAGTACATTCACCATTGGTGTGTTTCGTAAAGCGTCCAAAGCAGACATTCCTTGCGAAGCAATAGAATTTTCGATATTACAAACCAGACGATCAACTTTCTGTTCAATTAGTTTCTTTTTTGCTGTAACCGTTGCACCTTCTAAAGTTGTAGCATCTTGAATTTTGATAAGTCCTAAGTCTTTATCTTGTTTAATTTCTATTTCTTCTGAATAAAATTCTACGCCAAACTGTTCTATTTTAAGTAAATAATTTCCAGCATCTGTTTTCATAGAAAATAATCCCAGACTATCTGTATATGCTTGATTGATAAGTAAACTATCATTTTTAAAAAGAAGAATATCAGCAAATTCAAGTGCTTTATCATGTTGATTGATCACTTTTCCATTTATCGAAAATTGTTGTCCAAAAACTGATGAACAAAAGCTGAAGGCAATCAAATAGCAGCTAATCAAAATAAGATTTTTCATATGTTGTATTTTATTTATAACAAAGAAAAAGTATAGAACAAAGAAAAAATTGTAAAAATCGTGCAGCTTAATGTTGCGCATAAATCCAAGCCAATTGTTCTTGTTGAATGCTTGTTTTATTTCTTAATTGATTGGGCGATTGTCCCGTAATTTCTTTAAAATCGCGGATAAAATGAGATTGATCGGTGTAATTATTTTGGTAAGCGATATGCGTAAGTTTTTCTTTTTCGAAATGGAGAATAGAATTTAGCGCTTTTCTAAATCGAACTGTTTTCAAAAAAGTTTTTGGACTTTGCCCAATTTGATTCATAAACAGGCGATACAAGGTCGATTCATTCATCGAAAGATTTTTGGCTAAAGGACCAACTTTTAATTCATCTGTTTGTTGAATAAGGTATAAGATTTCTTTAGTTTTAGTATTTAAATAATCTTGATTTAAGCTTTTCAATAATATATGTTCGAGCATTGAAATTCTTTTCAACGAATTCTTTTCCTCAAATAATTGTTCTGTAAAATCTGTTGCAAATTTTGGGAAAATCATTTCGAAAACTTCATCACTTTTAATTAATTCATCGTACGAAATATTTGTAAATAAGCGTAACGCAGCTGGATGAAAAATGATGCAAACTTCATCTAAAGAAGCATCAATGCTTACATTAAGATTAGATTCGTGAAATCCTGATAAATAACTTTTGTATGTAGCATTTCCTTTTAAGGTAAAAAGATGTTTGTTTGTTTTATTCTGTTCGAGAATGATTTTATTCTGTTTGTAAATGGCAAGACACAAATTGGTGTTAGGGAAAGTTGAATAGTCAATCTTTTCATCTTTTTTAGATTTGAAAAGGATGAAATACTGAACGATATTTTTTAATTCAGGATGATGAGGTTGTATAATTTCGGTTTTCATAAACGTACACGTAATAAAATCAATTTTAGCGAATAACACGTTGATAGCGTGTTCTATTCTATAGACGCTTTTGTTTGATGTATGTTACCTGTAAGTTCGAATTATTTTAATATTATGCTTGAGGAATTAAAAATTATATGCAAATCCTGCATTTCCATATATGTTATACATTTTGAATGAAATGGCTTCGAAATTCTTTTTGAAAACCTGTTTGTGAGCCATTGTTACATCAAAAAATAAACTGAAATGATTCTTTAATTTATATTCAGTTCCTAGTTGGCTTCCAAATTGAAAAGGACTTAAATAATCAGAAAAATCGTACAAACCTTTTGCTGTGTTTTCAAATGTTGTAGGTTCACCGATTGGACTTCCTTCTCTAAAAACACCATCGTAAATATATCCTGAAAAAGATTTATCAATCAAGGCAGAAAAGTAAAATCCGCCATATAAATTCCATTTTGTAGACGCGTTCCATACCAATAGAACCGGCATAGAGACATAAGCATTATCCATTTCGGTAATGACATGTCCTGTAAAAAAGCCTTTGGTTTGTGCTCCAGTATCGTTTTGTATTTGTGTGTAATAGTTCTTTACTTTCGCTTGTGTTTTCATTCCACGACCTTCTACGTTTAATCCGACACGAACACCTAATTCACGTTTATCGTTGAGCCACTTTGTTGCATTTATACCTATTCCTAATTGCAAAGTAGGGTTATAGCTTTCAATTTTTCGGATTTCAGCAGGCATTCCAATCGGTGAAGCTCCTCCAATGTGGGTACGTCATATCCTC
>NZ_DKSQ01000016.1:7544-8614 GCF_002472765.1 Empedobacter sp. UBA7252 | reverse complement strand
CTGATTTCTATGACAAAACCAAGTTATTTTTATAAATATTTTGATTTTTAATTAGTGCATAAATTCTGTGAATTATTTTATTTCTGACTGCGTTTAAGACCGACATTTTATTTTTCCCTTCTTCTACCTTTCGATGATAATAAATAGCCAAGTCATTATCTAAACGAATAGCACTCATTGCAGCTAAATGCAATAGTTTCTTCAAATCTTTATCAGCCATTGATGAAACTTTCGGTTTTCGCCTTATGGAAGTTCCAGATTGAAAATCAAATGGAGCTATTCCAGCATAGCAAGCCATTTGTCTAGGTGTATTTATGGTTGTAAAACCATCTGTTTTAATCAACATATTAAATGCTAAAACTTTTCCTACACCAGGAATTGATTGTATTCTTTTATAATGATTATGAAGCTGTTCATCTTCGTTAATTAATTGATAGATTCTTTCTTCTATTTCATTAATTTGTTTCGTTAAGACATCAATAAGCTTAGTGTTTAAGCGTAATACAGCTTTATCCATAGTTGATTTTAAGAATTGTTCATCTTTTGCTTGAGCTAGTAATCCTGCTCTTATTTTAACGCGATGTTTTCTTTCAGCATTCAATAATTTTATCTTTTCAATGACTTTCGAATTAGGCTTCCACTGTTGAAGATCCATATAATTTTTAAGTAAAAATACAGCAATACGTTCGCTGTCAATTTTATCATTTTTACCTCTAACTAATCCCATACTTTTTTTCAAATGCAAAGGATTGATGACATAAACAGCAAAAGAATGTTGAATTAATACGTTGTAAAGAAGGATGTTAAATCTCCCTGTATTCTCCATTCCAATTAGAATATTTTGTCTCTTAACAAATTGTTTCAAAAAAGATTTGATAGCTTTTTCAGTATTAGCAATAGTATCAAAACGATTCACTCCATTTTCTTGAATGCAGATGTCTAAAGTTAATTTACTCACATCAATACCAATAACAATTTTTTCCATAAATTTGAATTTAATGAGAAGAGAAACTTATCAATAACTCGATTCCTTACTAATGGGTTTTTAACCCGAATTTCTATTTGAGAAT
>NZ_DKSQ01000016.1:0-7307 GCF_002472765.1 Empedobacter sp. UBA7252 | reverse complement strand
AGATTTTCAAATCTAAAGGAAATAGATAAATCTCCAAAAGCAATTACATTACTTCAAAAAAATAATGAATTTGAAGAAGAATTTACATTCAATTTTTTCTTTCAATTAAATTTATACCGTGTTAATGAAATAAATAATTCAGAATTTATTGAAACGTTTAAAACCATTTATAATAAATACAATTACCCTAAAGTTTACAATCATTTTTTTACAAATTATGATTTACCTTTTGATCGAATTAAAGAAGTTGATTTAACGAATAAACAACAAAATATTCCTACGAATGAATTGTTTTCGGATGAAAATATTTTAGTTGCAAAACAATATTTAGCTTTACAAATTGATTTACTTCAATTAGATTTTTTTACTGGTCAAAAAAAGCCGCAACCATTCAAATACAACAATGTTGTTTACAATAAAAAACAAGATGTACTGAAAGTTAAAGAAGAATTAGAGCAAATAAATAAGGAAAAAGAAGCTGAGTTCTCAGAATATTTAGACAATATCAAAATATTTTTCAAATCTAATTTAGATGAACAAAAAACTATTTTGTTAGAAGATTGCATCAAAGTTGAAGCAGATTTATCAGCAAATATTCAATTGGTAAATGAAATTAGAACTCATATTAATTTTGCAACAAAACCCATTCATGAAAAGCTAAGAATCGAAGCTTTAACAGTTTTGAATAATCAAATAGAGCAACTTAAAAATGTAACAAAAGATATTCTACAAAGTGAAATCGCAAAGGAAAAAATAACTATTCGAGAAATTGAAAATGCACAATATTTTATAGATGAAGATTGGATTTTCTTTTTTGACTCTACAGGTTATAACAACAATGCTTTTGAAAATTTAATCGAAAATTTATACTTTGTAGATCAAGTTTCAAATAACTTATTGTTTCAAAAAAAAGCTGCTTTCCTAAAAGAATACGAACCATTATTAGACTATACATCAAAAACAAAAGCCTCTTAATTAGAGGCTTTTGTTTTATATCTTAAGGTGCTAAACGCTCTTTTTTCCAATCAAAATCGTCTTGTAAAACATAACGAACTCTATCGTGTAAACGACTTGGACGTCCTTGCCAAAACTCTATCTCAGTTGGACGAATCAAGAAACCTCCCCAATGTGCTGGACGAGGAATTTCTTTTCCTTCGTATTTTTTTTCTAATTCCAATTCCTCTGTCGCTAAATCTTCGTGCTCATCAATCACAGAACTTTGCGCCGAAATCCAAGCGCCTAACTGGCTACTTCTTGGACGTGTTTCGAAATATCCATCCGAATTATTATCCGAAGTTTTTTCAGCCACACCTTTTATAATAATCTGTCTTTCTAGAAATGGCCAAAAAAATGACAAACAAACTTTCGGATTTTCTAATAAAGCTTTTCCTTTCTGACTGTTGTAATTCGTATAAAAAATAAAACCTTCGTCCGTATATCTTTTCAATAAAACAACACGCGTTCTCGGAAATCCATCTTCACCAATCGTTGCAACAGACATCGCATTTGCTTCATCCACTCCATCCGATTCTTCAGCTTGCAGAAACCAATCACGAAATTGTTCGATCGGATTTTCTCTTAACGAATCAAAATTCATCGACTGTTTTTCGTAAACTTTTCTTTTATAACTTAAATCTTGTTTCATTAATGATTATTTTATATTTTTAAACAGCTAATTGTATATTTCGTTAAGATTTCACGTAACAAAACCGAAACAAAAATGTCTATCAAAAGTATAAAAAAAGGAGTTATTTTGGTCGCAAAACCAACATTAAGTAACGATATTTTTCAGAGAAGTGTAATTTTAATTACAGAACACTTAGAATCTGGAAGTATTGGTTTTATTCTTAATCATTCTTCTCATATTCCGATTAGTATTTTTGTATCTGAAATGGAGTCTGCATCTATTGTTTTTGAAGGTGGACCTGTCGATAAAGAAAACATCTATTATATTCACAAACGACCTGATTTAATCAGAAATAGTGAAAAAATTACTAAAAATTTATATTGGTCTGGCGTATATGAAGATGTGCGTGATGCAGTAAATCAGAATTTGATTAGTCAAGATGAAATCAAGTTTTTTATTGGATATTGTGGTTGGGCACCAAAGCAAATCAAAGATGAATTAAACAATAATTCGTGGGCTGTAACGGATTTGGATTTTGATATTTTTGAGCGTTGGGATGCTGATTTGTGGAAAAAATTGATGAAACAGCTTGGAGGTGAGAACTTAATTTGGCTAAACACCCCCGCTGATCCTTCTATGAATTAATCAATTATAAATACTTAAAAATCGATTTTGTTTTGTCTAAAGTGTATTCTTTTTTACGATTTTTGGTAATTGGTAAAATTCCAATTCCATCAATCAAAATGAAAACTTCTTCTGCCTTCTGAATTTCAAATGGAAAAATTTCGACTTCTTCTACTTTAAATTCTTCGGCTTTATTAATTTTTGTAATGAAATTATTTCTCAAAACACTAGTAATAACACCTTCTTCTTTTTTCGGTGTACGAATCGTTTCTCCATTCACAACAAAAATATTTCCTCGTAAAGAACGCGCCATTTTTTTGTTTGCATTTAGCAAAATAATATCAGCATAATCATTCTCTAAACGATAGATTTCTGCAATATTTTCTTCTGGACGATACGTATTTACAAGTGAATAAAATGCAGTATTGATTGCATAATCTTTGTAAACATCAATTTCGTTTTCAGCTTGTAAAAACTCCCAATCATTTTCACTATTTTCAATGGAAATCAAATAATTGATGGATGCTTTTAGATAATCGCCCTCATCATTTCTGAACGCAAAAAATTCTACTTTCCCTGATTTGGTCTGATTTGCTTCTGCTAATAAATTGATTTGTTCTTGAAAAAATTCTGGTGTAAAATCTAACGGAATATTCATGCGGTAAATACGCATAGAAGCCATTAAATTGAAATAATAATCTTCCCAATCAATAATTTCACCATTTACAAATCGCAAAATTTCTTTTACAGCATCACCATTACGAAAAGCTCTGTTCTGAATTCCTATTTCTGCATTTGCTTTTTCGACAATAACGCCACCTAAGTTAATTTTCAAAATAATAGATTTTAAACAGATCCTAAGATTTTTTTTAGATCTTCAATTTGACTTTCCCACAATTGTTTTGATTCTTCTACTTCGTCTTCATCAGCAAAATCTGTAATAACTAATGATACATCGTTCGTTAAATCGTCTTCTACAATTGTTAATTCGAAGAAATATTTTGTATCTTCATCATATTCCCATTGAAAGCGCACGTATCCATCTTGCTTAGATTTCATCAAAAATGCAGATTCTTCGTGTCCATCCCAAATAAAAGTATATTTTTCTCCACGAGAATTTACGTTATCTGCAAACCATTCTGATAAACCAGAAGGGTTTGAAATATAGTTATATAGCAAAGACGGTGAAGACTTGATTGAAAATTCTACTTGATATTTCTTTTTTGGCATAATTCTATTTTATTGAAGTCGCAAGATATAAAATGAATTGTATCTACCAAAGAAAATCAAAATAAGTTTTGTTATAAAATCAAAAAAAAATTACCTTTGCAAAAATTAAAATTTAGGCGAGGTAGCTCAGATGGTTAGAGCGCAGGATTCATAACCCTGAGGTCGGCAGTTCGATTCTGCTCTTCGCTACAAATGAAAAGCCCAAACAGATAATCTGTTTGGGCTTTTACTTAACTACTAAAACCTATACTAATCTAAATAACCTACTACTTGATAAGCTCTTGTTCCTCTGTTGTAAATTTTTTGGTATAAAACACCTCCAAATTCATACAGATACTCGCCTCCATAATCTACTCTTTCATATCCTGCTGGTAACGCATATACGATAGCACCTAGAGGAGCTTGAACTACTTCATAATAATTTCTATTAGGGCTGTAATAAACTCCTTCGTAGAAATAATATGGATTTCTATTACCAATATTAATTGTTACATAACCTACTGGTAAAATATTAATTCTAAATCCTACATATGGCATATATCTCACATATCCATTGTTATAAGGACGATAGTAAATACCATTGTTTCCGTAGAAGTTATAACTGTTATACGAATACTTGTTATAGTTTCTTACATTCACATTAGAAACTGGTCGGTTTCCTCTGTTGTATGAGCTAGAATTTATACGAACTGGATTGTTGTAGAAATCTCTGTTTTTTAAACTCTCAGATCTATTGCCTTGATTTCCTTGGCTATTTCTACTATTATTCCAATCTTTATTAGAACTTGGTCTGCTACCTACAATAGCAGTATTATTTCTATCTATACGTGTACTAGTTTCACGTTCTGTTCTATTTGTAGAATTTTTCCAAGATTCATTCGTAGAATTTCCACGACCTATTCTTTCTGTTCTATTTCCTTCAATACGGCTAGTTCTATTTTCTGTTCTAGCCATTTCAGAGCGTCCATTCCCTTGACTTCTTGAAGTTGCTTCTCTTGAAGAAGAACTTCTCTCACCACCTCTTTGACCTCTATCTTGAGCATTTACACCAACAGCTAACATGGCTGTAAAAGCTACTCCTAAAAGTGTAAATTTAATTTTTTTCATCACCCAACTTTTTAATAAATTAAGACATTTCTCCTAATACTATTTCCGTGCCATAATTATAAGTTTAAACCATAGAAAATGTTATAACAATCAAAATAATTTATAAGCCATTCAAATTCAATGAATTGCATTAACAATTTTGTTTGACAATTTTGTTAAATATTTTTATTCCTGACATCGTTTGTATTGATTTCTGAATTGATTACTTTTGTTTTTAAGAAATTATATAAAATGATTGACGTTAAAAATGCTTACATCGCCTTTATTAGTTTACAAAAAGTTGGACATAAAGTTCGAGAAGAAGCTAACATTTTTGCCGATAAAACACTAGAATACGATGAATCTAAGGAAGAACAATTGGTACCTTTCTTATTAAGTCCTTTCAAAAAAACACTCGAAATTAATCGTTTCACGCATTATACAGAAAAGTTAGAATTTAATGTTTTGTATAATCAATGCAAGCAAATGTTTGATGAAGAAATAGATTTTATCGATTTTTCGCAAGAAGTTTTAAGTCATTTATACGAGAAATCATTACATCCGCAGATCAAAAGTGGTGAAGTTTTTATTGCCCTTTTCGAAAATATGATGTTCGACGGAATTCCTTGCCGTGGAATTGGAATTTATAAATTAGAGAATAAGAAGAAATTCTTGCGTTTTGACGAATCACGTGGTTTAGATTACAACATTTGGAAAGGTTATAAGCTAGAAGGAATCGACAAAGCCTGTCTTATTCTTGATGCTTATCGCGACGAAGGTTTCCGCGTCTACTCTATCGATGATAAAAATGTGGAGTCAGAATATTGGAAGAAAAATTTCTTGGAAATTGATTTGATTAAGGATAACAATTACCATACGAAGAAATATATGGAGTTGATTACAGATTTCTCGAATGATTTTCTTTTGGATAAAACAGACAAAAAACAACAAGCAGAATTTATCTCAAATTCGATAAATGTGTTGAATTCGAATGAAGTTGTAACGAATGAAATTTTTGAAGATCAAGTTTTGAAACCTTTCGAAATTATTGATGAATTCAAAGAATATAAGAAAGATTATAGCGAAAATAATCGTGTTGAATTTGTGGAAGCTTTCGAAGTTTCAGTTCCAACTTTGATGAAAGAATCTAAGAAAATTAAAAGTGAAATTAAATTAGATACAAAGATTAACATCAAATTAGATTTGACAAATCCTGATGCAGCTGAAGAATATTTGGAGCGTGGTTTTGACGAAGAAAAGAAAATGTATTATTATAAAGTCTATTTCAATTCTGAACAATAAATTAAAGGCTCCTATTTTGGAGCTTTTTTTTTGATATTAATTCAATTTCAAAATACATTGATGATTCAAAATCTCAAAACCATTTTTCAGCCAAAAACCTTTTGCAAATTGATTTTCAGCTGTAAATTCTAATTCAATATATGCTTGATCGTTCAAGAAATTTATCGCTTCTTTAACCAATTTAGAAGCGATGTTTTGATTGCGATAATTTGCATCAACATACAACGAATCTATTCTTCCTTTTGATTTAATCACAAAATATTTCGGACGAAGATGTTTCGAACAAATAATATATCCCGTCAACTGATTTTCTATTTCGGCTACAAATATTTTTATATTCTGTTGATGTAAAATTCCCTTGAAAAAATCATCAATATCATGTTTGTAGGTCAAATCTATTTGATACAATGCATTAAACTCTTGATGATGTTGTAACAATTTTATCATCATTCTTTTCAGTTCAGGAATATCATTTTCTACGGCAATTCTTATCATATCTAAAAATAAAAAAATCCAGTTAAAAAACTCTAACTGGATTTACTAAAAACTATTGTTTATCTAGTTTTATTTTGTCTTGACCTTGTTGCAATTGATACAACTCTATAATATCCTCAATTGGATAATTAAACCAATCAACTTGTTTTTTGATTTTCGAATTTTGATCTAAATACAAATATGTCGTGAATTTCATCGCTGGAAACTTCATTCCATTATAGGTATAAGGCGAAAATTCTCCGTTTGCAATAATCATCGAATCGTTAGAAAATAATTCATTTACTTTCAATAATTTATTATTTTCATATTGCATCGTTTGATCACTCCAACGAATAATATCATTCAATAAATAACGCGGATCTACCGTAGAACCTCCCGAATATTGTGCTACATTTTCATATACCAAACTATCATTGTAAAAAGACAACATTTTCTTGTAATCTTTTCGAGATGAATAATTTTCGAAAAAACGTTTTCCTAATTCATCATTTTTACTGGCTGAAGAAGAATTACAACTTACTAAAAAAGTAATTGCAATAAGACTTAAAATCCATGTAAATTTTATTTTCATTTGTCTGAAATTCTTGTTAAATAATTTTCACCATTATCATCAGCCATTCCATCTTCATTGAGAATCATAATCTCCGAATTGTCCGACCAACGTAAAAATTGAAAAGGTAATTTTTTCTTTTTTGAATCAATCTCCATCAACGATCCATCATCTTTTTTGAATAATTCTCCGTTATAAGATTGACCTTTGTATTCAGCAGTAAATTTATCATCTGCTAATTTCAAAACAATTTTATCCCCAAAATATTTTCCTTCAAAAACACCCTTATAAACAAGCGTTTCATTTGTAAAAACAGAATTTTTTTCTAAAGACAATACATCTTCATGCGATAAGCTATCTGAACTTTTATCCACTTCTACTTTGTCCTTTTTA
>NZ_DKSQ01000009.1:0-52689 GCF_002472765.1 Empedobacter sp. UBA7252 | reverse complement strand
TTCCAAATAAATTTCTTAGGAGCAGCAGGCTTGAACATTCCGTTCATATTTGCCCAAATCATAATAGGACGACCAATAATATGATCTTCTCCAACATAACCAAAGAAACGTGCATCTAATGATTGATTTCTGTTATCACCAACCATAAAATAGTAATTTTGTTTGATTTCGTATTTATCTGTTTTTTGATCATTGATAAATACATCAAACTTACCGTTTGTAGAATCAACTCTTAATGTATTGTTTTCATAGCGACGAATAATGTTAATATATTGCGCTAAAGTCTCTTTGTTAACATCAACTACATCACCTTTTTTCGGAATGTATAAAGGTCCGTATTGATCAGGATTCCAGTTTTTGTTTACTGGAAAAATAGTGTTTGTACTATCAATTTTTCCATTTACAATATGTTCCGTTTTTTCACCTACAGGTTGTAAAATAGGTTCAACAGAAACTACATTTGCATTAGATTTCATTGCTGTAACATGAGCATCAGTCAAAGCTGCAAATTGATAAATAAATGTTCCGTCACCTTGTTTTGCAGCATTATAATCTGTACTTATGATTCCAAAATTATCGTATAATAATTTATCACTGAAAGGAGTTTTTACAACAACTGTATAAGCATGCTGAACTTGTGCATCTTTTTTCGGAATGAATTTTTTATCGTTTACATATAAAACTCCATTACGAATCTGTACAGTTTCTCCTGGTAAACCAACTAAACGTTTTACATAAGCATCTTTACGATCGATCGCATTGTAAATAGAATCTGTAGGATAGTTGAAGACAACAATGTCGTTCGATTTTAAATCTCTCCAACCTGGAATACGCATATAAGGTAGGCGTGCTTTGTCGATAAAACCATCACGGTAAATAAATTCTGAGAATGGAATTCCGATTGGTGTCATAGGAACACGCGCTCCGTGACTTACTTTTTCTACAAATAAAGCATCACCAATTTTGATTGTATTTTCCATCGATCCTGTTGGAACAATCATTGGTTGGATAAACCAGTTATGAACCAAAGTTGCTAAAACAAGGGCAAAAATTAAGGAAGAAACAAATGTTGGTTTGCGTTTTTCTGGACCTAAATATTTTGGATTATCAGAATAATTAACCGCAAAAATGTATAAACCTAAAGTCAAAACCATAATGACTTTGTCTTTTGTTTCAATTTTTCCGTAAGAATCTCCTAAATCAACAAAGAATACTAACCAAAAAATAGGACCAACAATTGGCAAATAAAATAGAATAATCCACCATTTTGGACGATGAATAATTTCTAAACCTTTCCAGATATTTAGAAAAGGAATATAAGCTTGAATTGCTTGCTTTCCAGCATTTTTATATAATTTCCAAGTTGCAGCTCCAAAGATTATATTGGCAATAATAAAACCAATTAACCAGTAAATTAGTACATGCATAAGTTTTTGATATTTAGTATTTTAATTTAGTTCAGTTCAAGTACATCTTTCATTGTGAAAACACCTTGTTTATTCCAAATCCATTCCGCAGCAATCACGGCACCTAAGGCAAAACCTTTGCGAGAATGCGCCGTATGAGAAATCTCAATAGTATCTACATCAGAGTTATATTGTACGATATGTGTTCCGGGAACATCTTCGATTCTTTTTGCTTCAACTGGAATAATGTCTTTTGCTTTTTCGTCCATCGACCAAGAATTATATGTTGAATTGTCAATAATTCCTTCTGCAATTGTAATCGCTGTTCCAGAAGGTGCATCAAGCTTTTGTGTATGATGAATTTCTTCTAGATTAATTTGGTATTCGTTACGATATTTATTCATCATTCGAGCTAAAATAGAATTTAATTCGAAGAATAAATTAACGCCCAAACTAAAGTTAGAAGCATATAAAAAAGCGGTGTTATTTGAAATTGCTAAATGATTAATTTCTTCTTGTTTATCTAACCATCCTGTTGTTCCACAAATTGTTGCGATTTTATTTTCAAGTAATACTTTAAGGTTGTCGTAAGCGAATTCTGGTCTCGAAAATTCTATTGCAACTTCAACATTATTTAATTCTTCCGCAAGTGGAGTACGAGATATTTTAAGTACAACTTCGTGTCCGCGTTGAATTAAAATTTCTTCAATGGCTTTTCCCATTTTTCCGTATCCTATTAATGCAATTTTCATCTGTAATTTCTAAAATTTTAAGTTAAATGCCAATCCTAAAACTGGCTCTAATGTCATTTCATCTTGAATGACTGTTGGTTTGAATGACATTTCTGTGTCATTACGAACTGTGAATAAATGCGCATCTACTGTTGCATCTACAATATTTAATAAATAAGCTAATGCAGTTAAAGCGACACTATAATCGCGTTTTCGTTTGTAATCATCTTGAATAACTGCCAATTGCTCTGCAGATAAAATTCCTGTGAATTCGTTTGGTGTTCCTTCTCTTACCGCAATATAAGCTTTTCGGTATTTTTTGTACAAATTATTGTAATAAATCGTAAAACCTGTTCCTGTACCTACTAAACCAAGCGCAATAGGTGCTTTTAACCATTTTTTGTTATACAATTGTCCAGCACCAGGTAAAATAGCCGAATACAAAGAGGCTCTAATTGGACTTTTCTCCATTAATGCTTCTTTAGTTACGCTCATTGTATCGTTTACAATAACATTATTTTCGACAACGACTAAAGAATCCGTTTTAACTTGACCGAAAGCAAACGTCGAAGAGATCGTTAATCCAAGTAAGAATGCTTTAATTCTCATTTAAAAATTTTCTTAATCGTTCAAACTCATCATCAGAAGTAAAATTCAAAATTATTTTACCTTTTCCGTTATTTGCACGTTTTATTTCAACTTTCGTATTCAATGAATTTGAAATAGAACTTAATGCTTCTTTGTACTGAGAAGGTAATTCATTTGTTGCTTTTTTCTCAGGTTTACCTTCTTTTATCGATTTGATTAAACGTTCTGTATCGCGAACAGATAAATTGTTTTTGACAATTTTTTCGTAAATATCAAATTGTAAATCAGTATCATCAATAGCCATTAAAGCGCGACCGTGTCCCATTGAAATCATTCCGTCACGAATTCCTGTTTGGATAATTGGGTCTAATTTTAATAAACGCAAATAATTGGTAATAGACGTTCTGTCTTTCCCAACACGTTTACTTAATTCTTCTTGTGTTAACTTGATTTCATCAATCAATTGTTGGTAAGAAAGCGCAATCTCGATCGCATCTAAATCTTGACGCTGAATATTTTCGACCAATGCCATTTCCAGCATTTCTTGGTCATTTGCTAAACGTACATAAGCTGGAATTGTTTTTTTACCAGCTAATTGTGAAGCGCGAAAACGTCTTTCACCAGAAATCAATTCATATTCACCAGTTGGTTTTTTACGAATCGTAATCGGTTGAATAACGCCTAATGTTTGAATAGACGAAACCAATTCCTCTAAAGCTTTTTTATCGAAATTAGTTCGTGGCTGCCAAGGATTCGCGGTGATTTTTTCTAAATCTATTTCCAAAATGTTTCCAACCAATTTCTTTGCACCTTCATCTTGTGCTGTTTTTACAGTTGGTTCATCCTTTAATAGAGCAGATAATCCACGTCCTAAGCGATTATTTTTGTTTGGCTTTGCCATTTTATTTAAACTGTATCGTTGTTGTTAATTAAAAATTCACGCGCTAAATTTAAGTAATTTTCTGCACCTTTACTTGCTGCGTCGTACTGAATAATTGTTTCGCCAAAACTTGGTGCTTCTGACAAACGTACATTTCGAGTAATAATTGTTTTGAAAACCATTTGCGGAAAATGATTGTTCACTTCGTCTAATACTTGATTAGAAAGGCGTAAACGCGAATCATACATCGTCAACAATAAACCTTCAATATCCAGTTCTTTGTTGTGATGTTGTTGAATTCCTTTTATCGTATTTAATAATTTTCCTAAACCTTCTAATGCAAAATATTCGCACTGAATAGGAATAATCACAGAATCTGCAGCTGTAAGCGCATTCAAAGTAATTAAACCAAGTGAAGGCGCGCAATCTATAATAATATAATCATATTGATCTTTGATTTCTGATAGCGCGTTTTTTAACATGTATTCGCGGTTCTCGTAATCTACAATCTCAATCTCGGCAGCAACTAAATCTAAATGAGCAGGCATCAAGTCTAGGTTTGGCGATTCTGATTGTAAAATAGCTTTGCTCGCAAGCACTTCATTTTCCAATACTTCATAGGTTCCAGCTTCGATTTCATCCAAATCAAAACCCAAACCAGATGTTGCATTTGCTTGCGGATCTGCGTCAATTAATAAAACTTTTTTCTCTAAAACACCTAATGAAGCGGCAAGGTTTAACGAAGTTGTCGTTTTACCAACACCACCTTTTTGGTTAGCAATAGCAATAATTTTACCCATAATTTACGTTCAAAACGATTTCAAAAATACAATATTTAACCTTGCTAAACCTTAAAGAAAAAATAAATTTTTGAATAATTGTTGAATATTTGTTTTACATCATAAAACATCAGTTCTGTAAAGCTAAATTTTAATATTATTTTATCTTTTTAACAGAATTAAAAAACTTATATTTGCGACAAGTATTTTTATAATTTTTTTAATAAAAAAAGTTGATGAGTTTTAACCTTTTATTCGAAAGCGTTGAGAATAGAAAGAGCTTTAACGCAGTAGTTTTAATGAATAGAAACGAATTTAAGAATTATTCTTTCCCCTTATTGCTTCGCAATGTATATTATGCGATACGTCTGTAATACCCTAATTTTTTTGCAAAATTTTTAGAATTATTAAACACACGTAACATTTATAAAGCATAATGAAAACTAAATACATAGATTTAATCACGCAATCATTTGACTTTCCACAAGATGAATTTGAATTAGATGGAGAGTACTTAAAATTTAATGGAATTGACCTAAAAGCTTTGGTCGAAGAACATGGAACACCATTAAAATTCACATATTTGCCTAAAATTTCGCAAAACATTCAGAAAGCGAAAGGTTGGTTCGAAAAAGCGCGTGAAGAGTTAAACTATGAGGGAACTTACAATTATTGTTATTGTACAAAAAGTTCTCACTTTCGTCACATTTTAGGTGAAGCATTAAAAAACGATATTCACATTGAGACATCTTCTGCATTTGACATTAATATTGTCGAAAATTTGATTGGAGAAGGTTTGATTACAGACGATCAATATGTTGTTTGTAACGGTTTCAAGCGTGAGGAATATGTAGAAAATATTGCTCGTTTGGTAAATAGCGGACATCGTAAAACGATTACAGTAATTGACAATTACGAGGAAGTTGATTTGTTTTCTGAGGCAATTGAAGGTGATTTTGAAATCGGAATTCGTATTGCATCGGAAGAAGAACCAAAATTTGAATTTTATACTTCTCGTTTAGGAATTGGTTACAAGGATATTGTTCCTTTTTATCAGACAATGGTAAAACCTAATGAACGCATTAAATTGAAAATGCTTCATTTCTTTATTAATACAGGAATTAAAGACAATTCGTATTATTGGAATGAGTTGACAAAATGTTTGAGAGTTTATGTAAACCTTAAAAAAGTTTGTCCAGAATTAGATAGTTTGAATATTGGTGGTGGATTCCCAATCAAAAATTCGTTGAATTTCGAATATGATTACGAATACATGGCGAAAGAAATCTTGTTGCAAATTAAAATGATTTGTGATGAAGAAGGAATTCCTGTTCCAAATATTTTTACAGAATTTGGTTCGTTTACAGTAGGAGAAAGTGGAGGAGTAGTCTACAAAATTCTTTATCAAAAGAAACAAAATGATAAAGAGTATTGGGATATGATCGATTCTTCTTTTATGACAACTTTGCCAGATGCTTGGGCAATTTCGAAACGATTTGTAATGTTGCCAATTAACCGTTGGTACGATAAGTATGAACGTGTATTATTAGGAGGTTTAACATGTGATTCTGACGATTATTACAATTCAGAACAGCATGTAAATGCCATTTATCTTCCGAAATATGATCAAGCAAAACCATTGTATATCGGTTTCTTTAATACAGGAGCTTACCAAGATAATATTAGTGGTTTTGGTGGAATTAATCACTGTTTAATTCCTCAGCCCAAATATATTTTGATTGACGAAAATTATGAAGCAAAAGTATATTCAGAAGAACAAACGCATCAAGATGTGTTGAATACATTAGGATATAAATAATTAGAATTTTTAATAAAATATAAAACAAATAAAATGAGTAAAGGACCAATCAGTCAGTTTATAGAACATAACTATAGACACTTTAATGCAGCTGCTTTAGTTGACGCTGCAAAAGGATATGAGCAACACTTGTTAGAAGGTGGTAAAATGTTAATTTCTTTGGGTGGAGCAATGTCTACTGCTGAATTAGGAATTTCATTAGCGGAAATGATTCGCCAAGATAAAGTGCACATCATTTCTTGTACAGGAGCAAATTTAGAAGAAGACGTAATGAATTTAGTTGCGCATTCTCACTATAAAAGAATTCCAAATTACCGTGATTTAACACCAGAGCAAGAGCGCGAATTGTTAGATACACACTTCAACCGTGTTACAGATACTTGTATTCCAGAAGAGGAGGCTTTTCGTCGTTTACAAGAGCATTTAGAGAATGTTTGGCATGCAGCAGAAGAAAAAGGTGAGCGTTATTTACCACACGAATTTTTATACCAAGTTGTAAATTCTGGAGTTTTAGAGCAATACTACGAAATTGATCCGAAAGATTCTTGGATTGTTGCTGCTGCTGAGAAAAATTTACCTATCGTTTGTCCAGGTTGGGAAGACTCTACAACAGGAAACATTTTTGCGTCTAACGTAATCAAAGGAAATTTAAAAGCGTCTACAGTAAAATCTGGAATTGAGTACATGATTTACTTAACAGAGTGGTATCGTGCTAATTCTGATGGTAAAGGTGTAGGTTTCTTCCAAATTGCTGGTGGTATCTCTGGAGATTTCCCAATTTGTGTTGTTCCAATGATGTACCAAGATTTAGAGTGGACAGATGTTCCTTTCTGGGCGTATTTCTGTCAAATTTCTGATTCTACAACATCTTACGGATCTTATTCTGGAGCAGTTCCAAATGAGAAAATTACATGGGGTAAATTAGATGTTGATACACCAAAATATATGATAGAATCTGATGCGACTATTGTTGCTCCATTGATTTTCAACTATATTTTAGGAAACTAATCAATAGAATATATTAAGCATAAAAAAACCACTTCGATTGAAGTGGTTTTTTTGTTATATATCGTTCCGATAATTAATCTTTCATTGCTTCACCAGCTTTTCTATGCGTAAATTTTCCATAGATATGTCTTCTTGCAAAACGGCTTGGAGAATCAGAATTTACCATTTTGATGTACGTATTTTTAGGAACGCCAAAATACTCGTAATGATTTCCATCTAAATGTTCTACTTTCAAAATTTGTTCATCCATATAAAAATCATGAATGTTAGATTTTGCAGTTGTAATCGTATATTCTTCTTTGTTTTTTTCGTGCGTTTCAGGATTAATACTTACTAAAAAGTGGTATGCTTCGATCACAACTTTACTTTTTTCTTCAGCTTCTATTTTGCCTGCTTCGTCGTTGATAAATTTATCAGGATGCGCATCTTTCATCGTGTTTCTGTAAATTGTTTTCAACTCTTTTAGAGTTACATTTTTATCAACTCCAAGTAATTTTCTGTGTTCTACAACGCTTTTCATAATTATAATCCTTTTTTCGGAGTGCAAAAGTACGGATTATAAATCACGAAATACGTTTAATATCCATAAGTTTCGTTAAGGTTATGATAAATAATTTTCTTTTTGTTGAGAATTTGATATTCAATTCCAATACTATCCTTGTTTATAGAAATCAGTTTAGCTTGCTGAATAGGTTCGTTTTCGTATTCATATAGCTTTGGATCATCAGAATTAATATTTAATGTTTCAGAAACAATATCACTATAATCTGGTCTCGCGATATTGTTTGATTTTTCTAAAATAGGAAATTTAGATTCAGAATTATAGATATAAGCACGTTTCATTGCCATAACTTTTTTCGTAACTACTATTTTATATTCATCATTTACTTTAATGGTTTGAATTGTATTCATATTGAATAAAAAACTAACGATAGATAGAAACGGAATTGCCATTGGTAAAATGCTCAATCCAACTAAAGCAAAAAGTAAAAAACCATAAATTTTGATATAGATAATTTTCCAAAATTTAATAACGATGTAAAAGGTGAAAATAATCCAAGTCCAAGCAAGAATTTGATAGGTATATTCTCCTTTTAAATTCAACCCCATAAGGTTTAAACTCAATAAAAATAAAATGAGGAGAACTGAAGAAATGATGTAGATTTTGAGTGATTTTGGCATTTAGGTTATGATTTATTTTTTCGAATATACATTATTTATATGATTTAATCGTTTTGTGTAAAATGAATTATCTCGAATATTTTTGTAATTTTAAACAAGCTAACAACAAACAAAATAAGTATGAAATTGAAAGACGTTCCTGAATTGAAAAACTCTATCTTAGATCTTCCTTCAAAGGAAAAAGATAAACTTCTTTTGCGTCTTATCAATAAAGATGAAACTTTAGTAGAACATTTGCATTTTCAATTATTAGAGGGTGAAAATGATTTGCAAGATCGTGTAAAAAATATTTATGAAAAGATTGATTTGCAGTTTAAAAAGTCTCATCACTTAATTAATCAGATTAATATAAATAGAAGTCATCGTCAATTGTTGTTGACGTTAAAAACATTGAGTGGAATTGTGAATTATCATGTTCAAATTACGAAAGATAAAGTGTCAGAATTTGAATTGAGAAAATATATCATTCAAGAATCTTTTAGTCGTTATCCTTATCTTTTTGAAACTTATACAACAGGAGATAATGCAGAAAAATTATACAATTATCAACACGGGAGATTGAAATTGATTTTTTCTATTTTTGAAAAATTTCATGAAGATTTAAAATTCGATTATTTAAACGATGTTGATGAAATTAATAATTTTTTAACAAAAACTCCTATAAATTTTAAGTCTCAATAGTTCTTTTAAACAAAAGGTTGCTTATGTAATATTGTGTAAAATAATAATTAATTATGCTATAATAGCTTTATTTTTAATTTGTTTGGTCTATTTTTTGTTTGGATTTAAGATGTGAATTAACAAATTATTAATTTAATTAATTGTTAAATATCGAAAAAAGTATAGTTAGTTCTGTGTAAACCGAACTAACTATTTTATATTTGCATGGTTTTGTAGATTATACAATTATGAATATAAAAAATCAAGCATGTAATTTGGATCTTTTTTGCAGCTTTAGTGCTTTTTTGGAGAGAAC
Source organism: Empedobacter sp. UBA7252 (assembly GCF_002472765.1). NCBI lineage: Bacteria > Pseudomonadati > Bacteroidota > Flavobacteriia > Flavobacteriales > Weeksellaceae > Empedobacter > Empedobacter sp. UBA7252. The sequence continues at coordinate 43,320 of NZ_DKSQ01000009.1, read as the reverse complement.
TTATGGTTTTCCTCCACTGACGGCTAAGTTGCAAGCATACATGATTTTAGAATCAGATGAGGAGGGATTTACTTTCGAAGAACTTCTTGAGATTTTTAATGTTAGTAAAAGTTCCTTATCAAACTCTATTAACTACTTACTATCGATGAAACACATCGAATACATAAATAAAATTAATTCTAGAAAAAGATATTTTAGATTAAATTTTAATTATTTGACAGAGAAATTAGATTTTTTATTTGAAATGATTTCTCAAGATATAGGTTATACAAATCGAATAAAAGAACATAAACTAGCGAATAATACGCTTTCTAAAAATGTTGAAAATAGAGTAGTTGATATCTATTTGGAACATCTTAATCAAACAAAAGTGATATTAGACGAAACAATACAAAAAATAAATAAAATTCAACTAGAAAATAAGTAAAAGTAATATGAAAAACGTTAACGTTATAATGGTTGGTGCTTTGGCAATAGCTTTGAGTTCTTGTGGAAAGAAAGACAATGCTGCTGCTCAACAAGCACAAGGTCCAACGCCTTATCCGGTAGTTGATGTGCCTACGAAAGTGGTAACGAGTTATGATGAATACCCTGCAAATATTCAAGGTATTGTAAATAATGATGTTCGTGCAAAAATCCAAGGATATATTACAGAAGTTTATGTTGATGAAGGTCAATATGTACAAGCTGGTCAACCTTTGTTCAAATTAGAGACAAATGTTTTAACTCAAAATGCGGATGCTTTAAAATCAGGTGTTGGTGCAGCGCAAGCTAATGTAAAAGCGGCTCAGGCTAATGTAAGTGCAGCACAAGCGGCAGTACAAGCAGCTCAAGTAGAGGTAAACAAATTGACTCCGTTGGTACAGAAAAATATTATTAGTAATGTACAATTAGAAACTGCAAAAGCTAATCTAGCAAAAGCACAAGCGAGTTATAATCAAGCTGTAGCTGCTAAGTCTCAAGCGCAGGCTGGTGTTACTGAAGCTCAATCAAATTACAAAGGAGCTCAAGCAAATGTAGATTATTCTGTTGTTAGAGCACCTATTAGTGGAGTGGTTGGTTCTATTAATTCTCGTCAAGGTACATTAGTTGGTCCTACAGATCAAACTCCAATTACTACAGTTTCAAATACAAGTAGAGTATATGCTTATTTCTCTATGAATGAGAAAGAGTATTTAAACTTTATTTCTAAATCTGAAGGATCAACTTTAAAAGATAAATTAAACAAAATTCCAGCAGTTGAATTAGTATTAGCTAATGGAGATGTTTATCCTGAGAAAGGTAAAATACAAACTGTAACTGGTCAAATTAATCCAACAACAGGGACAATTGATTTCCGTGTTACGTTCAATAATGAGGCTAAGCTTTTGGCAAATGGTAACTCAGGGCGTATTCGTGTTCCAAAAACTTATGTTGATGTATTGGTTGTGCCAGAGGCTGCAACGTTTGAACAACAAGGTATGACTTATGTTTACAAAGTAACAAAAGATACAGCTTACGCAACGCCAATTACTGTAGTAGAAAGAGCGAATAATATGGCAGTTGTAAAAGACGGAGTGAAAAAAGGTGATAAAGTTGTTGCACAAGGTGTAGGAAAACTACGTGATAAAACAGCTGTTAAACCAACTCCAGCAAACTTTGATCAAATCGTAGAATCTACAAAAACGGTATTCTAAATTGTAAATAGATATGTTAAAAAAGTTTATTGAAAGACCCGTATTATCTACGGTAATTTCTATCCTTATATTGATATTGGGTATACTGGGGCTTATATCGCTTCCGGTAACACAATATCCAGATATTGCACCCTCTACTGTAAAAATTTCTGCTTCATATCCCGGAGCGAATGCAAAGACAGTAATGGAGTCTGTAATTATCCCGATAGAGGAACAGGTGAATGGGGTTGAAGGAATGGATTATATTTCTTCTACTGCCTCTAATAACGGTTCTGCTTCTATTGATGTTGTATTTAAACCAGGTGTAGATGGAGATATCGCACAGGTAAACGTACAAAACCGTGTGGCACGTGCTACACCATTATTACCTTCGGAGGTAACTCGTTCAGGGGTTGTGACACAAAAACAACAGACATCAGCATTGATGTTTGCTTCGTTTAGTTCAACAAACCCCAAATACGATGAGATTTATCTTCAAAATTATTTGAACATCAATATTATTCCAGCCTTAAAACGTGTAAACGGTGTAGGGGATGCAACTGTGTTTGGTGCGATGACTTATTCTATGCGTATTTGGTTAGATCCTTCTCGTATGGCAAGTTATGGTTTAGTTCCTTCTGAAGTTTCTGCAGCTTTATCTCAAGAATCTCTTGAAGCTGCTGCTGGTTCGTTAGGAGAAAACTCTGGACAGTCATTCCAATATACAATTACATATTCTGGACGATACAAGACAGAAGATCAATATCGTAATATTGTTATTAAATCTTTACCAAACGGACAGGTTCTAAGATTAAAAGATGTAGCAAATGTAGAATTTGGTGCTCAATCTTATGCAGGACGTTCTGCAATGGATGGGGATCCTTCTGCTGTATTTGCTGTTTATCAAACACCAGGATCTAATGCACAAGAAATTATTGTAAACTTGAGAGCTGAGTTAGAAAAAGCTTCTAAATTATTACCAGAAGGAGTTTCTTACACTATCTTAATGGATACAAATACATTCTTAGATGCGTCTATTTCTAAAGTTGTTCACACAATGATAGAAGCGTTTATCTTAGTATTTATTGTTGTATATATTTTCTTACAAGATTTCCGTTCTACATTAGTACCATTGATTGCGGTACCAGTGTCTATTATTGGTACATTCTTTTTCCTTAATTTGGCAGGATTCTCGTTAAACTTATTAACGTTATTTGCCTTAGTACTCGCCATTGGTATTGTGGTAGATGATGCCATTGTTGTGGTGGAAGCCGTGCATGCTCGAATGGAGTCTCATCACGAAGCTCCTATGGATGCAACAAAAAATGCGATGGATGAAATTTCTGGAGCAATCGTTTCGATTACATTAGTAATGTGTGCGGTGTTCGTACCAGTAACATTTATCTCAGGACCAACCGGAGTATTCTACAAACAATTTGGTATTACTTTAATTGTTGCCATTTTAATTTCGGCATTAAATGCCTTGACATTATCTCCAGCATTGTGTGCTTTATTCTTAAAACCACATCAAGAAGGAGAGCAAAAACGTAACTTTATTCAGCGATTCTTTGATGCTTTCAATGCTTCATTTGATCGTATGACACATAAATATGGTAATTCATTCAAATTTTTAATTAAACACAAATGGATTTCATTCTTATTGATTATTGTAAGTGGTTTAGGAATTTGGGGTGTTGGAAAGATGATGCCAACAGGTTTCGTACCAACTGAAGATAATGGGTTTATTATTGGTAATATCGAGTTACCAGCGGGTGCTTCTATGGACCGTGTATATGAAGTTGAAAAAGAATTCCAGAAAAAAATTGAAAAAATTCCTGGATTAGATAAAGCAACAATTATCTCGGGTAACTCTATTATTTCTGGAGCTGGTTCTAACTATGGTATGATGTTCATTAAATTGAAGCCATTCGAAGAACGTACAACAGATGCTTTATCAGTACAATCAATCATTGGACAATTATTTGGTGCTGCAGCTCAAATTCCTGATGCTCAAATGATTTTCTTCCAACCACCATCAATTCCAGGTTTTGGTATGTCTTCTGGTTTCGAGTTGAAATTATTAGATAAAACAGGTGGAGATATTGCTGATTTTGATAAAGTTGCAAAGGAATATATTGGTGCTTTAATGCAACGTCCAGAAATTATGTATGCTCAAACATCTTTAAACACAGGTTTTCCTCAATACGAAATCGATGTTAATATTGAAAGAGCAAAACAATCTGGTGTTTCAGTAAGTTCTATTTTCTCAACTTTACAAGGATATATTGGAGGATTATATGCAGCTGACTTTACACGTTTTGGTAAACAATACCGTGTGTACATTCAAGCTTCACCAGATGATCGTATCAATGAAACAAGCTTAAATAAAATGTTCGTGAAAACGGATGCAGGTTCAATGACACCAGTTTCACAATTTGTGACTTTAAAACGTGTGTATGGTCCTAACTCTGTTAACCGTTTCAACTTATTTACATCAGCTAATATTACAGGAGCAGTAAAACCAGGATTCTCTACAGGTGATGCGATTACAGCAATTAATCAAGTTTCTGAACAAACATTATCTACTTCTTATAGTACTGACTTTACAGGTCTTACTCGTGAGGAGATTAATTCAGGTTCTCAAACAGCAATGATTTTTGCTTTATGTATCGTATTCGTGTACTTTATCTTATCTGCACAATATGAATCTTATGTTTTACCATTCGCAGTATTATTATCTGTTCCTTGTGGTATGATGGGGGCGTATTTATCTCAATGGTTAGCTGGATTAGAAAATAATATCTATTTCCAAATTGCCTTCATCATGTTGGTTGGGTTACTCGCTAAAAATGCCATTTTGATTGTAGAGTTCGCTTTACAAAGACGTGTACACGGAATGTCAATTGTTCAGGCAGCTATAGATGGAGCTAAAGCTCGTTTACGTCCAATTTTGATGACATCTTTTGCCTTTATTTTAGGATTAATGCCATTAGTATTTGCAACAGGTGTATCATCTGCTGGTAACCGTTCTGTAGCTACTGGAGCAGCATTTGGTTTATTGGTAGGTACAATTTTAGGTTTATTTGTTATTCCAGTATTGTTTGTTGTTTTCCAAACATTACAAGAAAAAGTTAAACCAGTTAAATTTGATCGTCCACAAGAAGAAATTGAACATAATAATTCAATCTAAAAATGAAAAAGTACAGAATATTTAATATTACTTTAATCGCAGCTGGATTGTTTGCTGTTCAGTCTTGTTTCGTAGCAAAAGATTATCATCGTCCTGAAGCTGTTGTAAATGAAGCAAATTTCAGAACAGATGTTATTGCAAAAGACAGTGCAAGTGTTGCAACTGTTTCTTGGAAACAAATTTTTACAGACACTCAATTACAAGCTTTGATTAATCAAGGTTTACAAAATAATTTAGATATACGTTCAGCACTGCAAAATATTGCAGTTGCTGAGGCGTATGCTAAACAAGGTAAAGCAGGTTATTTACCAACTTTATCTGTAGGTCCGAAATATACGTTTACAGAAAACTCTCGTAATACTCAATTTGGTGCATTGATGTCAAAACGTGCACAAAGTCAATACGAAGTTTCAGGGAACTTAAGTTGGGAAGCAGATATTTGGGGTAAAATTAGAAGTAATCAACGTGCATCTGCAGCAACTTATTTGCAAACTGTAGAAGCACACAAAGCGGTAAAAACGCAAATTGTTGCATCTATTGCAAATGCATATTACAACTTATTGGCTTTAGATGAGCAAAAAAGAATTTTAGATAAAACTTTAATCAACCGCGAGCAAAGTTTAGAAACAACGAAAGCTTTGAAAGAAGCTGGGAATGTAACAGAAGTTGCAGTTAACCAAACAGAAGCGCAATTGTTCAATGTGAAATCATTATTGGTTGACGTTGAAAATGGAATTAAGATGAATGAAAATGTGATGAGTATTTTGTTAGGAACAAATCCTCAATCTATTAATCGTACAAACTTAGCTTCTCAAAAAATTGACGAAAAATTATCTGTTGGTGTTCCAGCTCAATTATTAGAAAATCGTCCTGATATCAAAGCTGCAGAGTTTGGATTGATGAACGCTTTTGAGAATGTTAACGTTGCGAATGCAAGTTTTTATCCTTCTCTTTCTATTACTGCAACAGGTGGTGTACAAGGAATTGATATTGATAAATTATTTAGTGCGCAATCTTTATTTGCAACGGTGATCGGTAGCTTAACTCAACCTTTGTTACAACAACGTAAATTGCGTACGCAAAAAGAAGTTGCTTTAGCAAATCAAGAAAATGCTTTGATTAATTATAAAAGCAAAATCTTAAATGCAAGTAAAGAGGTTTCTGATGCGTTATACACATACGATGCAGCAACGAAGAAAGCTGAATATAAACAAAAAGAATATCAATTATTCAATCAAGCAATTACCTATTCTGAAGAATTGTTAAACTACGGTATGGCAAACTATTTAGAAGTAATTACAGCAAGAGACAATGGGTTGAATGCTGAATTGAATGTTGTTGATGCGAAATTATCATCTTTATCATCAATGGTCGAATTATATCGCGCTGTTGGAGGTGGATGGCAATAAGCAATTCTAATCTTAAGAAAAAAACCTCTCAAATATTTGAGAGGTTTTTTTATACTTCTATTTCTCTAAAACTTCGCAATGAATAATATTGTGAGAAGTTCCTACAAATTCTATTAACCAATTTTCAGTAGTTTCTTCAATTCGATTTTCATCTTTCCAAATTAGATAATCAAATGAAATTGGAATCGAAACAAATTTACTTTTTGGATGAGAAGCAAGTTCACTCAAATCTTCTTCAATTTTTTGTTCCATTTCAAATAAATCTTTTGGTTTTGATTTATGAAAACTATAATAATCAATCGCGATTAATTCTAATATAATTTTGTCGTTTGTAAATGTTTGCGCAAAATCGTAAATCGTTTGAAAAACATCGTTCAAGGTATGTTTGTGAAACAAATGATGCTGCTCAAAATATTGTCCTAATCCCATCAAATAATCGAAAATAGAATACTTTTGACTAATATATTTCAGCGTTTCTGGCGTTCTTGGTTTGTTCCAATAAATCTCCAGAGCATTTTCTAAAGCAGTAATATTTTCTAAATCATTTTCACTTAAAAAATCACTTTTTATAATTTGATAAGGCGGCATTGGATCAAAATGGTAACCATAGTTTTCATATTTTTGACGAACTGGAGTCCCTTTCAGAAATTTCAGAAAACCTAATTGCAATTCTGGTGGATATAGTTTAAAGGTTTCTTCGAAACTAAATTTCAAATCATCAATATATTCCAAAGGTAAACCAACAATTAAATCTAAATGCATCTCAATACGATCTTTCAATTGATTGATAACATTTGACGTTTTTTCAAAATTTTGCTTGCGCGAAACTTCTCGATTACTTTGTTGATTAACGGTTTGAATTCCGATTTCGAAACGGAAAAGATTTTTTGGAACATTTTCGTTGATGAATTTTATAATATCAGGATGAACAATATCTGCTGTAATCTCGAACTGAAAAACATTTCCTTCACGATAATGATCCAAAATAAATTGAAACAATTCGATCGTAAAATCACGTTTTATATTAAATGTTCGATCCAAAAACTTAATTGTTTTTCCATGCTTCATCAAATACAACAAATTTTCTTTAATGGTTTCCATCGGCAAATAGCGCATTTTATTGTCTAAACTTGCTAAACAAAACTCACATTTATAAGGACATCCACGAGAAGTTTCGATGTAACAAACCTTCTTTTCCAAATCCGCTGGATTATCGTATTGATAAGGATTTCGACCTTTTAATCGATTAATATCAAATTGAATATTTTGTGCATTGAAAACAACTTTGTTCTCTTTTTTGTAAACTAAATTCGGTACATTTTCTATTGCGGGATAATTTGCTGCAAATTCCTCGAACGGAATTTCTCCTTCACCTACAATGATATAGTCGATATAATCATTTGCAATCACATCATCATATTCGTAACTAACTTCTGGTCCACCCAACAAAATTTTAGTTTCAGGAGAAATTTGTTTGATTCGTTTACAAACTTCTAACGTCTGCGTAATATTCCAAATGTAGCAACTAAAACAGATAATATTGTATTTAACGCATTTTTCTGCAACTTCATCAAAGTCAGATTTAATCGTAAATTCTTTCCAAAAAATATTTCCATGATGATGATTTAAATCGTACAAAATACGAATTGCCAAATTGAGGTGAATATATTTTGCGTTTAAAGTCGTTAATAAAATTGATGATTGCATAATTTGTAATTGATTTGCAAAAATAATAATTAAAAACCTATCGCTGTACCGCCCAAAGAAAAACTTGTTTTGTTATATTTTGTAGGCGTTTTTTTCTTTTTCACTTTGATTGAAAAAATAACAGGTTCTAATGGTAATTCGTTCTTTGTTTCAAATTCACTAATTTTCATGACTTTGTCTAAACCTTTTGTAATTTCTCCAAAAACTGTAAAATCATGATCTAAACGAGGCTGTCCGCCATTTTTTAAATATTCAGCGCGTTGTTCTGCTGTAAATTTGATTCCTTTTTTAGTTTCCAAATCATCTAATTCTTTCGCTGTAATTTTTTTTCCTACAACAAAATAAATTTGATTGTAATAAGAAGCTTTTTCTTTATTTCCATCTCGACCAGCACCTAAAGCTCCCATTTTATGAAAAGCTTTCGGATTAAATTCTGGCGCTAAACGAATCGGTTTTTGCTCTGGATGTTCGGCTTCTCGCGCCAAAATAGGATCATCTAATTCGCCTCCTTGAATGACGAAATCTTTCACAACTCTGTTAAATTGTGCATTTGTATAAGTTCCTTTATTAATCTCACTCAAAATCAAATCGCGATGTTTGGGAGTGAAATCATATAACATTACATCAAATTTTCCGTAATTAGTTTTGAATTTTAAAGTATAGGTTTGCGCAGAAACAAAACTCGAAATTGAAAATCCAATTCCGAGAGCAATATTTTTTAATAATCGATGATTCATTGTAAATTTTCTTGTTCTAAAGATAACAACAAATATAGAAATCTGAATGATTTTAAGCTAAATTCATAATCATAATTAAACTTCCAACACCAATAATTACCCATAAAATAATCGCCATTAATAACGGTTTGTAGCCGATATTTTTCATCATTTTGAATGATAAACTTGTGCCGATTAAGAATAATGTAAGCGTAAGAGCAGCTTTAGATAGATCGATAATAATTGGACTAAATTGATGGACAAAAGGTACATAGGTATTCACACAAATAGCGATTAAAAATAGACCAATAAACCACGGAATATTAATTTTTGATGTGTTGTTTTTGAAAAACAATAAGGTTAAAAACGATAATGGAATAATCCAAAGTGCGCGAGCTAATTTCACTGTTGTAGCGATTTGTAAAGCTTCTTCTCCGTATTTACTTGCTGCTCCAACGACAGAACTTGTGTCGTGAATTGCGATAGCGCACCATAAACCAAATTCGTGTTGAGATAAGTTGAATAAATGTCCAAGCGGTGGGAAAATCAATAATGCAATTGAGTTTAATGTGAAAACTACTGCTAAAGCAACCGAAATTTGATTGGGTTTTGCTTTTGTAATTGGCGCGATTGCAGCGATTGCACTTCCTCCGCAAATTGCTGTTCCAGCGGAAATTAGGTAGCCTGTAGCTTTTTCAATTTTGAAGAGTTTGGTAAATAAAAATCCTAAAATCATCAACGTAGAAATACTTACAACGGTGAATACAATTCCTTCTTTTCCTGCTTGTATAGCCGAAAAAATATTCATTCCGAATCCTAAACCTACCACAGCAACTTTCAGTAAAGTGTTTGATACTTTTCGTGATTGTACTTCGTATGGATTTCCAAATATTTGCGCAACAACAAATCCTAAAACTAATGCGATAGGAGAGCTTATAAAAGGCATTAAACATAGAAATGCACAAATTAAAAAGATAACTTTTTGTGTAGTGAATTGTTGAAATAAGCCTTTTTCTGAATGTATAATTTTCATGATTTGAATAATTTTATGGTACAAATTTCTTGTACTTATTATTCAAAAAGAAATGATAAAAAGTAATCTATTATTACTTTAAGTTATAACTATTGCAAAAATTAATAAACAAATTCACCAATTTAGATTGATCACCTTCTGGAATGATAAAATTGAAATTACGTTCTATCACAAGGTTTTTAATGTCAATAATAGTTAAAGTTTGATTTTTAAGTTCTTGTAAAATAGATTGAATTGATAAAAACGCTAAAGCATCAGAATGTAACACATACGATTTTATACTTTCTGTACTTCCCAATTGAATTTCGATATTGAGTTCATTTAGCTTTATATTTTTCGATTTTAAAGCTAAATCAATGGTTTCTAAAGTTCCAGAACCAGGTTCCCGAAAAACCAACGGAATGTTCTTTAAATCATCTAATTTGATATTATTTTTGGTAAAAATAGAATGATTTTGACGAGAAACTAACACAATTTCATCTTTCATAAACGGAAAATAATGAAACGTTCTATTTTTGATTTGAGCTTCAATTAAACCGACATCGATTTTATGATTTCCTAATAATTCTTCAATTCTTTCCGAATTTTGAATCACCAAACTCAATTGAATTTCAGGAAATCTTTTTCGAAATTCTGCCAAAATAGGAGGTAATACATATTGCGCAATTGTCGTACTTGCACCCAAACGTAAAATTCCTTTTTGTTTTTCTTGTAATTGCCCAATTTCAAATTCCATTTTTTGATAAACAGAAAAAATTTCTTCTGTATATTTTAATAGAATTTCACCAGCTTTGGTCAATTTTATTTTCGTCCCATTTCGTTCAAATAACTTAATGTTAAGATTTAATTCAATTTCTTTAATGTGTTTTGTAACAGCTGGTTGTGTTATGTTTAATTCGTTTGCTGCTTTCGTGAAATTCAATCGTTTAGCAACCGTATCAAAAACTTTTAATCTAAAATCGAACATAAGAAATTATTGAAATAAGCTTAAATTGTATTGCTTTACCAAATCCAAAATCATATGATATCCAGCTGCGGAATTCCCATGTTCGTCAAGTGCAGGACTGAAAACGCCGATACCAATTTTGTTTGGAACGGAAACGGTAATTCCGCCACCAACGCCAGATTTACTTGGTAAACCAACGGTGCGTGAATATTTGCCACTAAATTCATACATTCCAGCAGTCAACATTTGAGATTGAATTAACTGTGAGATTTCTGGATTTTTATACGTTGCATCACCATCAAAACGTGTGCATTGATGCGCAAAGAAATAACCAATTTTAGCTAAATCTTCGGCAGTTACTTCGATAGAACATTGTTTGAAATAGTTGTTCAACTTTTCTTCATCACCTTCAATCAAGCCATTATTTTTCATCAAATAAAACATTCCACGATTTTTGTGTCCCGTTTCTTTTTCAGAATTATAAACGGATTTGCTATAATCTATCGAATTATTTTTGGTGATGTAGCGAACCATTTCAAGGATTTTTTTGAAAGGAATTTCACCTTCACCATCAATCATAGAAGTTGTTAAAATCGCACCAGCATTCATCATTGGATTCAGAGGTTTTCCTGTCGTTTCAAGGTTTGCGTAATGATTAAATGGTTTATCTGTTCCGAAATAACCCATTTTAGAAAATACATTTTTCTCCCCTTTTTCTGTAACAGCAATCATCAACGCAATGATTTTAGAAATACTTTGAATTGTAAATTTTTGATTGATATCGCCAACATTTATCACTTTACCATTTTCATTAACTACAGAAAAAGCAATTTTATCCGCTTGCATTTTTCCTAATTCTGGAATATAATCGGCAACTTTTCCTTCTTTGTAAAAAGCTTTATTTCTCTCAAGAATATCGTTTAATGTTTTTTCATTAATCTGTAAACTTCTCGAACTATTTTTTGACATATTTTGTCCATAAACAGTTTGATTAATTGGATTAAAACATGTTAAAGTAAGACTTAGAAGTAATGTTGAGAATGTATATCGTTTCATTTTATTTGATGTAAAACACAAACTTAAAAAATATTTGGTTGATTCGCCGAGATAAAATAGTTTTATATAAAATGTAGAATCTAAAATTTATAAAAAAATGAAATATTTCGTCCTATTGTTATCGAGTTTGTCTTTTGCGCAAACCTATCAAGTGATTAATGAGGAAAATTCGTCTGTTAGTTACCGAGGTTTGGCTTTTCAGGATGCAAAAACGTTTATTGTTTCTGGCTCAAAAAATACAATTGGTAAAACGATAGATGGTGGTAAAACATTTAGTTGGATTAACCCGAAAGTTGTTGAAAATAGAGATTTTAGAGATGTAGAAGTTTTAGGAAAAGATAACTATTTAGCTTTAGGAATTGATTCTCCTGCTTATGTTTTGCAAACGAAAGATGGCGGAAAATCATGGAATAAAGTGTATGAAAATAATGAAAAAGGTATTTTTTTAGATGCAATTTATGTGGATAAAACTTCGAAAAAGATTATTGTCTTGGGCGATCCAATGTCGCCAGATAAACCATTTGTATTAACGTCTTCGATTACTGATCCGACAAAATGGGAAGTTGCAAAATCGCTTCATGGTCAACCTTTGCGTTTAAAAAATCCGAAAGAAGCTTTTTTTGCTTCAAGTGGAAGTAATTTGTATGTAGATGCAAAGCAAACCTTGATTGTGACAGGAGGAGAGCTATCGAATTTATACTATTATACGCCAAAAGGTGGTCAAATGTATGCGTTAGAGAAAACAAAAAGTTCTACTTCTGGAATTAATGGAATGGCTTATGACGCAACAAATAATGTAGGATATTTGGTTGGTGGAGATTTTACAAAACCAGAAGATTCGAGCTATAATTTCTATAAATTTAAGTTGACAAATGGTAAAATTGCTTTTCAAGATTCATGGAAATATCCAACAGGATATAAATCTGGCGTAACAATTATTTCAAAAGATAAAGTCTTGGTTTGTGGATATTCTGGAGTGGATTATTCAGCAGATGGAGGACATAATTGGACAACTATTACACAAGATAGTTACAATACGTGTACAGTTTCGCCAGATAAGAAATATGTGATTTTGGTTGGGAATAAAGGAAAGATAGGAAAAGTTACGTTATAAAGATTTTCTAAAATTAAAATTAGATTAGAAATTGATTTTCAATTTTATAAATATTAGTTTCTTAGTAAATTTGAATAACCTAATACAATTCATAGTAAAGGGTGGTTAGTAGTTTTTTTAGTAAAAGTTCAGATATTTTTTATCTGAACTTTTTTCGTTAAAATTATTCTTAAAGTTGAGAATTAATTCTTCTTATGATTTCATAATCTTTAACTTTAATAAAATTCAATCTAAAAAATATTCAAAATGAAAAGAAGTGCAAAAGCAGTTTGGAATGGTTCGGTTACAGAAGGATCAGGAACATTAACCACACAAAGTACAGTATTAGATAATACGCAATATTCGTTCAAAAGTCGATTTGAAGAAGGAGTAGGAACAAACCCAGAAGAACTTCTGGCAGCGGCTCATGCAGGTTGTTTTACAATGAAAACTTCTGCATTACTTGGAGACGCAGGTTATACAGCAGAAAAATTAGAAACCGATTGTAAAATTGTTTTTGAAGGAGGAAAAGTTGTTCGATCAGAATTAAGTTTAACAGCAAGTATTCCTTCGATTACAGATGAAGAATTTCAGAAAATAGCAAAAGAGGCAGAAGAAACCTGTCCGATTAGTGTTTCATTTAGTTTCGAAAAAGTGTTGATTTCTGCAGTTTTAGTTGAATAAATTGATAGAATCAAAATAGAAAATCCAACAAATTACTTGTTGGATTTTTTGTTATTTCAAAACTGGAATTTCGATGTAAGAATCGTGATAAATTCGTTGTGTTTGTTTCAAGAAATCTTTCGCGGTTGCTTCATAAACATTCATAAATTGTTGCGGATTGCGGTCTGCTAAAGGAAACCATGTATTTTGAACTTGAATCATAATACGATGTCCTTTCTTGAAAGTATGTCCAACATCTGGCATAGAATACGTTACATTTGTTTTCAGATTAGGAACCATTGCTTCGGGTTTTTCAAAACTATTGCGGTATTTTCCTCGCATAATTTCGGCACGAATCAAATTTTGATATCCAGCCATCAATTTCCCATTATATTTTGGTGTATCTTCAGGAAAAACATCAATCAATTTTACTACATAATCAGCATCTGTTCCTGTTGATGAAACAAATAAATGATTTATAATTGGACCTGTGATTGTCATATCTTCCGTTAAAATATCGGTTTGATAAACCATAACATCAGGACGAGTTGACGCAAATCGTTGATCATCGACCATATATTCTCGTGGACGACTTTCTAAAACACCACCTTGATATGGAACAGGATTATTTGGATCTGCTACATATTCATCAAAACTTGTATTATTAGTCTGTTGAAAAGATATTTTTCCGTTGGCTTGCAAATACATTTTCTGAGTTGTCACATTCTTTGGTGGCCAAGTATCAAACTGTTTCCATTCGTTAGAACCTGTGATAAAGATTTGCGCTTCTGTCGGTTTGAAATTTCCTTTATCTTTTAAATAATAATTGAAAAAAGGTAATTCAATTTGTTGCTGATAATATTCACCTGTTGGCGTTCCAAACTGCATATCGCCAAACGTATCGGCTTTAGAGCGAACCCAACCACCATGAAACCATGGTCCAGCGACCAAAATATTTGTCGCATTCGGATTTTGCTTTTCAATTGCTTTATAAGTTTCAAAAGCACCATAAACATCCTCTGCGTCAAAGAAACCACCAACCGTCATCACAGCAGGTTTCACATTGGTAAGATGTGGCAAAGGATTTCTATCTTGCCAAAATTGATCATAATCAGGATGTGCAAACAAATCATTGTAGAATTTGATATTATCTTGAAAATATTTATCCTTCAATTCCTTTACAGATCCACCTTCTAAATAAAAACGGTAATTATCTTTGATTGGATATTCTAATGATTTTGGACCTTTATCTGGCGTAATTGGTTGCGGACGTTTTACACCAAATGACGACATAAATTTGAAAGAATCATTCAGAAATAATACACCATTGTGATGAAAATCGTCGCCTAAAAACCAATTCGTAACTGGTGCTTGTGGCGAAACAGCTTTCAAGGTTGGATGCGAATTAACTAAACTCATTGTTGAATAAAAACCAGGATAAGAAATTCCATAGATTCCAGCTTTTTGGTTGTAATTTTTCATGTTTTTTGCCAACCATTCCAATGTGTCGTACGTATCTGTACTTTCGTCAATCGCTTTTTTATTTTTCGTTTTATTAACAGGTCGTACATCTTCAAATTCACCCTCGCTCATCCATTTTCCTCTCACATCTTGGTACACGAAAATAAAACCTTCGCGCATTTCTGCAGGGAAATTTCCAAGCGATTTTTTATACTCATTTGCTCCATAAGGCGCTACGGTATAAGGTGTTCGATTAAGTAAAACAGGATATTTTTTGGTTTGATCTTTTGGCGTATAAATAGCCGTGAACAATTTCGTTCCATCTCGCATCGGAATCAATTGTTCGGTCTTTTCATAATGCTCTCTAACATAGGCAGAATCTGCTTTTGCAACTTGCGCATAGCTAATTCCACTCATCAAAATAAGACTAAGTAGAGTTGCTTTTTGAGTAAATTTTTTCACGTGTTTATCAATTTTACAATACTATAAATGTAAAAAACTTTTAAATTTTACACTTATAAATCGAATTATTTTCTACAAATGATTTCAATATCGATAAAGTTTTAATTATTTTTTATGAATTTGAAAATTCGAACACTTTTTTTGACTAAATTAGTTAGCCAAAATCAATTGAAATGAAGTTAACTGCAAAAGCAACAATTCAAATTCAGAAACCTAAAAATGAAGTTTTTGATGCGATTGTTAATCCAAATAAGATGAATCAATATTTTATCGCTTCTTCTACGGGTGCTATCGAAACTGGAAAAATTGTTGAATGGAAATTCCCTGAGTTTGATGATATTTTTCCTGTAATGGGAGGCGATTTAAAACAAGATGAATACATTTCGTTTGATTGGAGTGGCGGTGTTGATGATATGTTGGTGGAAATTTTTCTTGAAAAAGGAGAAAATGATTCGACAATTGTCAAAGTCATTGAACATGAAATGAATGATGATGAAGCTGGAATTAAGCAATTGATGGGACAAACAGAAGGTTGGGCTAATTTCTTGGCTTGTTTGAAAGCTTATCTCGAATATGGAATTAATTTGCGCAAAGGTGCTTTTGATTTTATGAAACCTTAAAAATGAACAAAAGACATACGTATGATCACAATCGAAACAATAATAAATGCTCCAATAGATCAAGTTTGGAAAGCTTTTAATTCTCCTGAAGATATTGTAAAATGGAATCAAGCTTCTGATGATTGGCATTGTCCGAAAGCAGAAAATGATTTGCAAGTTGGTGGAAAATTAAAGAGTACGATGGCTGCGAAAGATGGCAGTTTTCAATTCGAATTTGAAGCTAAATATGATGAAATCATTCCAAATAAATTTATTCGTTATTACATCGCAGATGGTCGTAAGGTTGAAATTAATTTTCATGAAGAAAATAATTTAACCAAAATCACAGAAAAATTTGAACCAGAAAGTCAAAATCCTACTGAAATGCAACAACAAGGTTGGCAAGCTATTTTGAATAGTTTCAAAAATTATGTTGAATCAAATCGATAAAAATAGTAGAAGATGGAAGAAAATAAATCGAAAATTGGTCAAATGGTTTGGGCTGATTTAACTGTTGAAAATTCGACTGAATTAAAAGATTTTTACAAAGAAGTGATTGGTTGGGAAGTCAAAAATGTTGCGATGAAAGATGGCGAAGAAGAATACAATGATTATGCAATGATGTCTTCTCCAGAAAATGCGGCTGGTGGAGTTTGTACGAAACGTGGTATGAATAAAGGAATTCCTTCTCAATGGATTATGTACATTAGTGTAGAAAATGTTGCGGAAAGTTTACAAAAAGCGTTGGAAATGGGAGGGAAATCTATTCATGAGATTAAAAATAAAGAAGGAAATCTTCAATTTGCAATTGTAGAAGATCCTGCTGGAGCTGTTTTTGGATTAGCAAATGCTTAAAATATGAAAAAAGTATCGTTTACAGAAGTAATTTATGCGCAGCCTAAACATGTGCATAAAGTAATGATTGCGCCAGATTCGTATAAAATTTGGACGAAATCGTTTAGTGAAACTTCAGATTTTAAAGGAGATTGGTCCGAAGGTTCTCATGTTTATTTCACTTATGATACCGAGAAAGGTTCGGCAGCGATGATTGCTACAATAGATGAAAATATTATTGGAAAATCAATCAAAATGCGTCATATAGGAAAGCTGAATGAAGAAGGTCAAGAAATTTTTGATGGACCAGAAATTGATGCGTGGAAAAATACAGAAGAAACCTATAAAATGGAAGATGTAGAAGGTCACACACGATTAACCTGTTCGGTGGAGATAGATGATCAGGTTTTTCCAGAAACTCAAGTCAGAGAAATGTGGATAAATGCACTGCGCAAACTGAAAGAGATTTGCGAAGATTAATTATGATGACAGATAATTTCACAACTATTGATGAATATATTCTTGGGTTTGATCAAGCTAAACAGGAGATTTTAGAAAACGTAAGAAAAATTATTCATGAAGCTGTACCAAGAGCAATGGAAACGATTAATTATAAAATGCCAACATTTCGTTTGAATGGAAATGTGATTCATTTTGCGATGTTCAAAAATCATGTAGGGATTTATCCTGGAGCAGAAACAATCGAACATTTTAAAAATGATTTAACCGATTATAAAACATCAAAAGGTACAATACAACTTCCTTTGGATAAAGTTTTACCGAAGAAATTATTGAGAGAAATTGTGTTGTATAAAGTTAGTTTGATGAAAGATCAGAAAGCTGAAGAATGGACGAAATACAATGGTAATTGGGCAGAAGCGAATGAGAAAATTCAACAAGTTGTAAATGAAACGGAACTTGTAAAAGAGTTTAAATGGGGTGGAGATATTTATACGTTTAACAAGAAAAATGTGTTGGCATTTAGTGGTTTCAAAAATCATTTTGCGTTGTGGTTTCACAATGGCGTTTTCTTGAAAGATCAATATAAAGTTTTGGTGAATGCGAATGAAGAAAAAACGAAAGCTTTGCGTCAATGGAGATTTAATTCTGCCGATGAAATTGATGTCGAAAAAGTAAGAGAATATGTCTTAGAAGCGATTCAATTGGTGAAAGACGGAAAGGAAATAAAACCTCAAAAATCTGTACCAAAAGAAGTTGATGGGATTTTGAAAGAAACTCTAAATCAAAACAATAAATTATTTACTTCATTTAAAGCTTTAACTTCAGGAAGACAAAAAGAATACATCGAATATATTGATGAAGCAAAACAAGAGAAAACGAAAATTTCTCGCATCGAAAAAATAAAACCTATGATTTTAGAAGGAAAAGGTTTGAATGATAAATATCGAAAATAATGCAATATGAAGTCGCAAATTTAGAAGAATATTTAACGTCAATTCCAGTAGAAAGAAAAGAAGCTGTTGAGAAATTAATTAAAATTTTGGCAGATAAATTACCCACTGGTTTCGAGTTGCAGTTGAGCTATGGTCATCTTGGGTTTGTTGTACCGTTTTCACTTTATCCGAATGGTTATCATTGCGATCCGAAATCACCGTTGCCGTTTATCAATATTGCTTCTCAAAAGAATTTCATTGCGTTATATCACATGGGAATTTATATGGACAATAAATTGCTGAATTGGTTTGTTGATGAATATCCAAAATACTCAAAACGTAAATTAGATATGGGAAAAAGTTGTATTCGTTTCAAAAAAGTAGAGGATATTCCGTTTGAATTAATCGGAGAATTAGCGCAAAAAATTACGCCACAACAATGGATAGAAAATTATGAAAAAGTACTACTTAATCGAAAAAAATAAATCATGTCACAAATCGATAAATTTTTAAAAAAATTAGAAAAAAATAATAACCGCGAATGGTTTACAGAACATAAAGTTGAATTTGATACAGCGAAAGCTGAAGCAGATTCAATTTTCAATGTGATTTACCAAGAATTAAGTAAAAAGGAAGAATTAGAACCGCTTAAAATTTATAGAATTTATAGAGATGTTCGTTTTTCTCATGATAAAACTCCTTATAAAACTCATTTTTCTGCGCAAACAGGTCGCAAAAAGCCACTTAATAGAGGTGGGTATTATTTCCATATTCAACCGAATCATAATTTTATAGGTGTTGGTTTTTGGGGACCAGAGCGCGATGATTTGCTTCGTATTAGAAAAGATATTGAAGTTTCGGATGAATTAGCGAAGATTCTTCAATCCAAAACAATTATGAATGAGTTTGGAGAAATGCAAGGAGAAGAAGTGAAATCTGCTCCAAAAGGTTTTTCGAAAGATCATGAGCGAATTGAATTGTTGCGTAAAAAGCAATATTTATTTATCAAGAATTTCACGGATGAAGAAGTTTTAGCAAAAGATTTTCCGCAGAAAGTGGCGAAATCAATTCAGGTTCTTCAACCATTTTTGAATTATATGACAGAGGTTTTAACAACCGATGAAAATGGTCAACCATTATATTAAAAAAATAATCACAAAAAAACACTATATTATGGCTAAAGTACACGCTTACTTAAATTTTAACGGAGATTGCGAAAAGGCATTTCAGTTTTATGAAACTGTTTTTGAAACGCAAAATATTGGGATGTATAAAATGGTAGATATGCCGCCAAATCCAGAATTTCAGATTCCAGAAAGTGCAAAGGATAAAGTTTCGCATGTGGCATTGTTTATTAATGAAACAACAATGTTAATGGGTTCTGATATTATTGAAGAATTTGGACATCAATACAAAGCTGGAAATAATAATTACATTATGCTTGATGTTGATAATCCCGCAGAAGCGCATCAATTATATGATCGTCTTTCGGTAAATGCAAAATCGTTAGAAATGCCTTTGGCTGAGCAGTTTTTTGCTGAGCTTTATGCGTCTTTTATTGATCAATTTGGAACACCTTGGATGATTCATTTCGAAGGAAATAAAGCGCATTCGATGTAAAATATAGTTTAAGAATAAAACATAAAACCTCTCAACTTGAGAGGTTTTTGTTTACTATACATTTACGTTCGTTGCTTGTAACATAAGTTGATGAAGATCTGTATTTTTTACAAATGGCTTCAACAAATCACTTCCTGGTCCATACATAGCTAATTCTACATAATCGCCCGAGTGATCCATACTTATCCAACCTACATTGTTGTGTTTTTTCTGAATTTCAGAGAAAAATTTGAACGGAAGCTTTTTGAAATTATATAATCCTTCTTCTTTATCCAAACCTTTGTAAAAATCTAACATATGTTTTGCTTCATCATCAGTTAAACTAAAACCATTTGTTTCGACAATCCAATCTTTGATTTCTTGTATATTAAAATCTTCGTGAATTTCATTCAAAATATGTTCGTTGGTATATTTATAATTAACAATACTTTCAAATTTTTTGTTTACATCAGCTCCATAAATAGTTCCTGGATTTGCATTTCCGTGATCAGTTGTGATGATAACTAACGTATTTCCATCCTTTTCAGCAAAATCCATTACAGTTTTGATTGTTTCATCAAATGCAATTTGATCATTTATTAATCCTGCAACATCATTTGCATGTGCCGCCCAATCCACTTTTCCAGCTTCTACTTGCAATACAAAACCATTTTGATGATCTTTCAAATTATCAATCGCAACCTTAGTCATTTCGGCAAGTGTAGGAATAGATTTATTTTTTGAGAGATTTTTATGATCGATTGCGTAAGGAATTGCTCCAGTATTGAAAATACCTAATAGAGATTTATTGTTTTGAGATTTTCCTAATTCCTCCTTTGTTTTCGCAATTTGATAGCCTTTATTTTTATAAATAGCATACAAATCTTTCTTGTCTTCTCTTTTGGATGAATTAAAAAACTCATCACCACCACCTAATAAAACATCAATGCCAATTTCGGCATATTTTTCAGCTATCTCTGGTTCTGCATTTCTACTTGCAGAATTTATACAAAAACCAGCTGGAGTGGCATGAGTAATAGTAACTGTAGTCACACACCCTGTTCTTTTACCCGCTTTTTTGAACTTTTGCCAAATCGGAACATGATGTTCTCCATTCGTGCTAATATTTAATACGCCATTTTTCACACGAATTCCACCTCCAAAAGCTGAACTTGCAGCAGCTGAATCGGTAACAATAGAACTTGCAGAAGCGGTGTCCATTAAAGCTCTTTTTACTTTATTTTCTTCATAAAGATTTATCCAATTACCATTTTTTCCATGCAATTGTATGTTGTACAAATTAGCCATAGCAAGAGTTCCGGAACTCATTCCATCACTTATCATAAAAATAATATTCTTTGCAGAATTTGTAGAAAGATTAGGTTTGATTTTATTTTGAGCAAATAAATCGAAAGGATTTAGAATTAAGCCTGTAGAAATTAATGCCGATCCTCTAAGAAATTTACGTCTATCCATTTTATTATTTTTGTAAATGAATAGATTATTTCTGAGAAGTGTTTTAGCTTATTGTTAAATCTTATTAATGATACAATCTAAATCCTAATTTCAGGCATATATTGGCGTGTTTATCAAACAATGCATGTACAAGCTCTTCTTCGTCATCAATTTCTTTTGCTAAACAAAAATAATATTGATCTAAAATTGTACTCAAAATTGGAGAAGGGTTTACATATCCAGATAAGGCTTTTGCTCCTGTAACATCAATAAAATATTGAAAACTTTCGTCTTCCAAATTTAAACTCATTGTATTTGCAAAATGAACAATTTTATCGGTTAGTTTTCCTTGAAAAATTTCTGCTACTTCTTCCAAACTATAGTAATAATCATCAATTTGAATTTGATTTCCTTCGCCTTCAAAAACTAAATAAATGATTTTATAATCTCTAAAATATTTATCATGATAAAGAAGATTGGTCAAACTTTCTTCGAAACCTTCAAAGCTATCAGTCGTTTTATAAACATTTGTAATCTGAAATTCTCGAGCCAAATGTTCCAAAAATTCCAATAATTGCGAATCATTTTGCTCTTCAATATCTGCTACAGATTCCAAACAAAACAATTTGAAATCATCTTCGTCTTCAGTTCGTATAATATCCTTCATCTATTTTACTATTTTTCAAAGGTAAGATGTAATTTTTAAATGATTAAAATCACGCGAACAATGATTAATATTTATTAATTTAGAATTATTCTATATAAATAAATTTAATGAAAAATAATATTGATTTACAAAATCTTGCGGAACAATTGAGTTGTCCAAATGGAGACGAAGGAATTGAAGTTGGTGAGCAAATGAATGAAAGTAATTTTGGTATGATAAAAACGACAATAGATCATTTACAATTACAAAATAAAGAACAAATATTAGAGTTAGGTCATGGAAATTGTAAGCATTTACCTTATGTATTAAATCAAGCAAAGGATTTAGAATATATTGGTTTAGAACTTTCACAGGTCATGAAAAATAGTGCTATCACGAACAATTCTGATTATTTGAATGCAAATATTAGATTTGAAATAATTATGGATGAAAGAATTCATTTTTATGAAAAACGTTTTGATAAAATTTTCACAGTGAATACAATCTATTTTTGGAAAAATCCTAAATTTTTCTTGAGTGAAATTTATAGAGTCTTGAAATTCAATGGGGAATTTGCTCTTACTTTTGCTAAAAAGGAATTTATGGAAACTTTACCTTTTACTCAATTTGGCTTCAATTTATACACAGAAGACGAAGTGATAAAACTATTGAAATCAGCTAAATTTTCTATTGAAAATAGAAAAACATTTTCAGAAAGTGTAATTAGCAAAGCTGGCGAAAAAGTTGAAAGAGAGTATAGTATAATTATTGCAAAAAAATAAAATGATTTTTATTGATAATAAACTTAATTTTTTTGAGAAAAGAATGAGTAAATAATTTCTAAAGTAGAAAGAATTAGCAGAAATTTGTATCCTTATTTCAAGAATATGAAACAACCACAAAGAGTATTCGATTTATCTCGATTTCAAGAAAAAAATACACCTAACATTTCGATTTTTAATTACAAAGAAAAAGGAGAATGGAAGGGAATTTCGACAACAGATTTTATCAATCGAGTAAATAATATTTCGAAAGGTTTGATTGCAAATGGTGTTCAACAAAATGATAAAGTTGCGTTAATCAGCGAAAATCGTTTAGAATGGAATTTAGTAGATTTTGCAATTCAGCAAATTGGAGCTGTTGTTGTGGCAATTTATCCCAATATTTCGGATAATGATTACGAATTTATTCTAAATGATGCCGAAATCAAACTTTGTTTTGTGAGCAATGATGCGTTGTATCAACGATTATTAGGAATCAAAGATCGTATTCCAAATCTTGAACAAGTTTATACATTTAATACTTATCCGCATACACCAAATTGGATTGAGCTAATTTCGAAAGGAATTTCTATTTCTGATGAGGTTTTACAAACGAAGATGGACAATGTAAAACCAACTGATTTAGCAACTCTTATTTATACTTCTGGAACAACAGGAAACCCGAAAGGCGTTATGCTTTCTCACGAAAATTTATTGGCTGATGTCAATAGTTCCGAATATTCTTTTCCTGTAAAAGCGTATGATAAAGCGTTGTCTTTTTTACCTGCTTGTCATGCGTATGAACGCGTCTTTCAATACGTGTACATCAAAATGGGATTACCAATCTATTTTGCACAATCAATGGATACGATTGGGCAAGATATGAAAGAAGTTCAACCACATATTTTTTCGGCTGTTCCACGTGTTTTAGAGAAAGTTTACGATAAAATAATGGCGACTGGAGAACAATTGACAGGAGTAAAAAGAGCTTTATTCTTTTGGGCAATTTCGTTAGGAGAACAGTATGATTTAGACGAATCAAAACTTTCTGCTTGGTATAAATTTCAATTAAACATTGCTCGAAAATTAATTTTTTCGAAATGGAAAGCGGCGCTTGGCGGTAATGTCAAAGGAATTGCATCGGGAAGTGCAACTTTACAAACTCGTTTATTAAAATTGTATTTAGCAGCCGGAATTCCAATTTACGAAGGTTATGGTTTAACAGAAGCTGGACCTTGTTTATCTGTAAATTGTATCAAACGTGGAATGAAAATCGGAACCGTTGGTATTCCTTTGATTGATATTGAGATTAAATTAGCTGAAGATGGAGAAATCTTAGCAAAAGGTAAAAATATCATGCAAGGATATTATAAAAATTCTGAGGCGACGGCTGAGGTTTTGAAAGATGGTTGGTTGTATACGGGCGATATTGGAGAATGGGTTGATGATAAATTCTTAAAAATTATCGATCGTAAAAAAGAAATGTTCAAAACTTCTGGAGGAAAATATGTTGTGCCACAACAAATTGAGAAAATTCTTTCAGAATCTAATTATATCGAACAAATTATGGTAGTTGGAGAAGGACGAAAATTCCCTGCTGCTTTGGTTATTCCTTCTTATGAAAACTGTATTGATTGGGCAAAAGCAAATGAATCTTCATTGATTAATTTACCTCGTGAAGAGTTTTTAACGCATCCAAAAATTTATGAATTGATAGGAAATGAAATCAATAAATTAAATGTCAATTTTGGAAATTGGGAAAAAATTAAAAAATTTCATTTACTGCCTTATGAATTTACAATTGAAGCTGGAGAATTAACGCCAACTTTGAAGATGAAACGTAAAATCATTTCAGAAAAATATAAAAAAGAAATTGACGGAATTTATCAATAAAAACATCAATTTTTTAGAAAAATAACGAAGCAAGATTTTTATTAATCTTGCTTTTTTCGTGAAATAAAACTGATTTATGAAAATTTTGCACCAAATTTGCACTCTTTTTTATAAAGTTTAGTATTTAAAAAATGAATAATCCTACACGAATTTTTGACTTAGCTTATCGTCAACAAGAACTTTACCCCAATCATAATATGTTTGCAAGTAAAATTGATGGCGAATGGAAGTTTACAAAACCAGCCGAATTTATTGCGCAAACAAGAGAAATTTCGAAAGGTTTATTAGCTCTGGGAGTTAAACCTGGCGATCGAGTAGGACTTGTGTGCGAAAGCCGCTATGAATGGCATGTGATTGATTTTGCAATTCAGCAAATTGGTGCGGTTGTGGTAGCGATTTATCCAAATATTACAGATTTTGAATATCAATTTATCTTCAATGATGCCGAAATACAATTGTGTATTGTAAGTACAAAAAATTTGTATGAACGTATCAATAATATGTTTGGGACAATTTATAGTTTAGAATATGTTTTTGCAATTAATGAGTTCCCAGATTCTAGAAATTGGTCAGAATTAAAAGAAATTGGAAAAGATATAACAGACGAATATGTAAATAATCTTAGTTCAATTGTTCGAAATTCAGATTTAGCAACTTTAATTTATACGTCTGGAACAACAGGAAAACCGAAAGGTGTAATGTTGTCTCATAATAATTTGGTTTCGAATTTTATTGCGGCAAAAGAAATTGTTGTGTTAGAAGAAGGAACAAGAGGTTTGACTTTTTTACCGCCTTGTCATACATACGAAAGAACTGTAATTTATACCTATTTATATATTGGTGTAACGGTTTATTTCGCCGAAGGTTTTGAAAAAATTGGTGATAATATCAATGAAGTACAACCTCATATCATGACTGCTGTACCTCGAGTGATGGAAAAAGTTTATGAGAAAATCCTAAAAACAGGTAGCGCTTTAACAGGAAAAAAACGAAAAGTTTTTGATTGGGCGATTAATATTGCTTCTCAATATGAACCTGATGCGAAGAAACGATCTTTGGTGTATAATGTGAAGTTAGCTTTAGCTCGAAAATTAGTTTTGAATAAATTTTATGAAGCGTTAGGAGGTAATTTCAAATATATTATTTCGGGAAGTGCTTCGTTGCAAGGTAAAATTGCGCGTGTTTTTATGGCGGCTGGATTACCATTTTTTGAAGGATATGGAATGACGGAAACTTCGCCTTTAATCACTGTAAATAATCCGCATAAATTAGGTGTTCGAATAGGGACTGTGGGTTCACCAATAAAAGATGTTAAGGTAAAATTAGCCGAAGATGGAGAAATTTTGGTTCAAGGTCCTAATGTGATGATGGGCTATTATAAAAATCAAAAAGCGACCGATGAGGTCATTATTGATGGATGGTTGCACACAGGTGATATTGGAGTTTGGGAGGAAGGAGAAGGTCATTTCTTGAAAATCATTGATCGTAAAAAGGAAATGTTCAAAATTTCTGGTGGAAAATATGTTGTTCCTCAACCAATTGAAACAAAACTTGTCGAATCAAATTTTATTGAGCAAGCAATGGTTGTTGGTGATGCGCAAAAATTTGCGTCAGCTTTTATTGTTCCGAATTATGCAAATCTGAAAGAATGGGCAAAAGAAAATGCACCTGAAATTAGTAATCTTTCTCGCGATGAATTCATAGCATCTACAGAAGTTCATAAAGTAATTAATCAAGAAGTTCGTAAAGCAAATCAGTTTTTTGGAAATTGGGAACAGATTAAGAAACCAGCAATTTTAGCGCATGAATTTACGATTGAAGGTGAAGAATTAACTCCAACTTTGAAATTAAAACGTAAAGTTATTCTAAAGAAATATCAGAAAGAATTCGAAGAAATTTATAAATAAAAAAATCCCTCAATTCATAATGAGTTGAGGGATTTTTTTATGGATTCATTCTTTCGTTAGTATAACCACGAATCACAGTATAATCTACTTTTTCAATACTATCCATAAAAGAAGCGTTATCGGTATATATAATAAAATCTACTTTCTCTTAGCTATTTCCATGAGTTTCAAATTCATTATAAAGTGAATTAACTTGAAGTTTACCATTATTCTCTCTTAAGAATAATTCAAAAAATGAATCATTTTCTCCTTTTGGAATAAAATAATTAGTTGGTAAATGTTTACAATCACAATTATCAGTGCTTAAATAATAGTGTCCAGAACATTGTAATTCATATAATTTAATATCTCCAATTATATAAGACTTTTTAAAATCAGAACTGCAAGAGTAAAATAATAAGAGAAATAAAATTAGATATTTCATAATTGTAATAGTTATGACGAATATAATTCTTTTTAAGTTGAAGATAAAATTTTTGAAAAACTCATCATTTTACGCTATTTTCGACGAATTCTTTTCAAAATTACAAAACTATAAGTACGCTATGGAAGCAACCAGAATTTTTGATTTACCAAAACGTCAGCTGGAAAAGTTTCCTGATTTATCCATGTTTGTATCCAAACAAAATGGAGAATGGAAACCAATGAAAACCACAACTTTTTTAGAACATGTTGATGCAATCTCAAAAGGATTAATCGCTTGTGGAGTTCAACCAGGTGAAAAAGTGGGATTAATCTCAGAAAATCGTGTCGAATGGAATATGATAGATTATGCGATACAACAAATCGGAGCTGTTGTGGTAGCGATTTATCCGAATATTTCTGACAGCGATTACGAATATATTTTTAGCGATTCGGCTATAAAATTGTGTTTTACAAGTAATCTCGATTTGTATACGCGAATCAATCAACTCAAAACAAAATTGCCTTCATTAGAGCAACTGTACTCGATTGATGAATTTGAAAATACAGAAAGTTGGAATGTTTTAATCGAAAAAGGAAAAACAATTCAACAAGAAGAAATAGACAAACGTGCCGCAAATGTAAAGCACGAAGATTTAGCTTTTTTAATCTATACATCAGGAACAACGGGAAATCCGAAAGGTGTGATGTTGTCGCACAAAAATATTATTGCAGATGTTATGGCTTGCGAATATTCAACACCACTTGATCCTTATGATCGTGCTTTGACCTTTCTTCCTGCTTGTCATGCGTATGAGCGAACAATTCAGTATTTGTATGTGTACATGGGGATTTCGATATATTTTGCAGAATCGATGGAGAAGATTGGCGATAATTTAAAAGAAATTAAACCGCATATGATTACGGCTGTTCCTCGTGTGATTGAAAAAGTTTATGAAAAAATCATGCAAACGGGAGCTCAATTATCAGGTTTTAAGAAATCTATTTTTGATTGGGCTGTAAAAGTTGGCGATGAGTTTGTGTTAGAAGATGATCAGCGTTCTACAATTTATAATTTGAAATTAGCAATTGCCCGAAAATTAGTTTTACACAAATGGTACGAAGGACTTGGTGGCGAATTAAAAGCCATTGTAACGGGAAGTGCAGCGATTCAACAACGAATTGTTCGCGTATTTTTAGCTGCCGAAATTCCAATTTATGAAGGTTATGGATTGACAGAAGCTTCGCCAGTAATTGCGGTGAATTGTTTTCGTCGAGGTAAAAAGATAGGAACTGTTGGACCTCCGTTGAAAGGTGTTGAAGTAAAATTGGCTGATGATGGCGAAATTTTAGTAAAAGGTGATATTGTGATGATGGGTTATCATAATTTACCAGAAAAAACTGCCGAAGAAATCAAAGATGGTTGGCTATACACGGGTGATATTGGAGAATGGATAGACAATAAATTCTTGAAAATTGTTGACCGTAAAAAAGAAATGTACAAAACTTCGGGAGGGAAATATATTGTTCCACAACAAATCGAAATGAAAATGGTAGAATCGCCATTCATCGAGCAATTGATGGTTGTTGGAGAAGGTGAGAAGTTTCCTGGAGCTTTTGTGGTTCCGAGTTATACAAATCTAAAAAAATGGTCGCAGTCAAATGCTCTTGAAATTGTAAATCTTCCTCATGATGAATTTCAGAAAAGCGATGTTGTCAAAAAGAAATTAGAAGAAGAAATCAATCAACTGAATAATCATTTTGGACATTGGGAACAAATCAAAAAGATTGCAATTATTCCAAATGAAATGACCGTAGAAGGTGGAGAATTAACGCCAACGTTAAAATTTAAACGTAAAATTATTTTAGAAAAATACAAGAAACAATACCAAGAAATTTTTGGATAATTAATAAGAGTCTCAGTTTTTTGAGACTCTTTTTTATAACCTTTAATTAAGATTAAAATCTATATTTTTGTAAAAACAAAATCAATTGAATTCAGTTAAAGTTTACGCAAAACAAACAAGCAATTGGGGATTATTATTCGGTAGTCTTTTATTTTTTGCTTGTTCAATTTATTTATTTCTAAACGCCAATCAAGTTAATTCTCCGCAAACTGCAAAAATTTTAAGCGGAGTTTTATTTGTTCCAAGTTTACTATTCATCATCGTTTCAATCAAAAAATTGATGAAAAAACAATTGATTTTATTGATTGATAAAAAAGGAATTGTTTACAAACCTACGGATCATTTGAATTATATTGAATGGGGAAAAATTTTAGAAATTGAAGAACTGAAATTGCCTCGCCAACGTGTCATTAATATAAAAATTATTGATGCAGACGATTTTATCCATAACGAAACGCAGAAATTCTTACAAGCACGTATGAGATTTTGGAATAAAATGTATGGCGCTGTTGTTTCGTTTGACGCAAATACTTTAGATAAAAATCACTTCGAAATCATGAATCTTTTTGATGAATTTATGGAAGATTATAAGATTTCTACAGCTTCAAAAAATGATTAATTCGAAAGAATAGACTATTTTTGCAGCATGCAAATCGATTTACTTTATAAAAATTTGGGCATCAAAGATATGAATGCAATGCAACGTTCAGCATTCAAAATGTCCGAAAATCAACGAGATTTAATTTTATTATCACCAACAGGATCTGGTAAAACATTGGCGTTTTTATTTCCGACTTTAAGAGATTTAAATCCAGATGTAAAAGGTGTTCAAACCTTAATTTTAGTTCCTGCGCGTGAGTTAGCTTTACAAATCGAAACAGTTTTCAAATCGATGAAGTCTGATTATAAAGTAACGTGTTGTTATGGAGGTCACAATACAAAAGTTGAGCAAAATACTTTGTTAGAAGCTCCAGCTGTATTAATTGGGACTCCAGGACGTATTGCGTATCATTTGCGTAACGAAAATTTTGATCCTTCGACTGTTCAAACTTTAATTTTAGACGAGTTTGATAAAGCGTTAGAATTAGGTTTTCAAGAAGATATGAGCTTTATTGTAGAGCAACTTTCTGGTTTGAAACAACGTATTTTGACTTCTGCTACAGAAATGGAAAATATTCCAGAATTTGTTGGATTGAATGACGAAAAAATTGTGAGCTATCTAAAACAAATCGAGGTAAAGCCTGATTTACATATGAAAGTGGTTAACACCATTTCAGAAGAAAAATTGGATACTTTATTTAATTTGATTTGCAAAATTGGAAGCAAACGCATGTTGATTTTCTGTAATCACCGTGATGCTGTCGACCGTATTAGTAATTTGTTGCATGAAAAAGGAATTGCGCGTGAAAGTTTTCATGGTGGAATGGAACAAGACGAACGCGAACGTGCGTTACTGAAATTCAGAAATGATTCGGTTCGAGTTTTAATTACAACAGATTTGGCTGCGCGTGGTTTGGATATTCCAGAAGTAGATTCGATTATTCATTATCAATTACCTGCAAAAGAAGCCGCTTTTATTCACAGAAATGGACGTACAGCACGTATGAATGCGAAAGGTTTTGTGTATTTAATTATTAGCAATGAAGAACATTTTCCGTTTGTAAATGAAAATTTACCTGTCGAAAATTTAGGTGGAACATATAAGATTCCAGAACGTACACCTTACCAAACGATTTATATTTCTGCAGGAAAAAAAGACAAAGTAAACAAAGTTGATATTGTTGGATTTTTGTTCAAAAAAGGAGGTTTAGAAAAAAACGATGTCGGAATTATTGAGGTAAAAGATACCACTTCGTATGTTGCGATTAACCGTAAAAAAGTTCCGGACTTATTGAAAAAATTGAACGGTCAAAAAGTAAAAAATAAGAAAGTAAAAATGCAAATTGCATATTAAAAATAGAATTTTATGTTAGCACACCACGTACTATTTTGGTTAAAAGATGACGCTACAGAAGCTGAAGTGAATACATTTCATCAAGCTTTGAAAGATTTAGAACCAATTGCTCCTTCAGTATTTTTTCATGTTGGAACACCAGCAAATATCGAAAGAGATGTTATCGACGCTTCGTATTCGTTTTCTTTGTTTGCAGCTTTCGAAACGATGGAACAATTTGAGACGTATCAAAAACATCCACAACATATCGAGTTTTTGAATGGTCCAAATAAATTAGCAAAACGAGTATTAATCTATGATGCAGATTAATCGTTAGAAAAATATAACCTTAAATCCGTCATTTGACGGATTTTTTTATTTTCTAAAACTTTATAAATCAAGTTTATTTATAATTAATTATACTTATTTTTGTACAAAATATTGTACATATGTTGATAACAAATATTTCTGAATTTAGAAAAGATATTAAAGAATATTTTGATCGTGTGACGAATAATTTTGAAACATTGATTATTAATCGTGGAAAAAATTCTGGTGTTGTTATTATGTCATTAGAAGAGTATAATTCGCTAATGGCTACGAATCATGAGCTTTCTTCTCGCAAAAATGAAGAGCGTTTGGATGCTGCAATTGAGAAATTAAAAACTCAGAAAACGTTTACAAAGGAGTTAATTGAAGAATAGATGAAAATCGTTTTTGTTGATTAATCATGGGAAGATTATTTGTATTGGCAAAAAACAGATAAATCTAAATTGAAAAAGATCAATGAATTGATTAAAGGTATTGCTCGAAATCCTTTTGATGGTCTGGGGAAACCAGAAGCTTTGAAACATAAATATGCAGGATTTTGGTCGAGAAGAATAGATCATGAACATCGGTTAATATATCGTGTTGTAGAAGATGAAATTCAAATTGCGAAATGTCGTTTTCATTATGATTGATATACTTCTTTATCAATCAACAATATAATCTATCATACAATAATCACGAATTTCTATCAAAATAAGCAAATAATCGTTACAAATACCCGTAAATTTGCAAATGATTTCTGAAAAGGAAATCAATAGAATTTAAGCAATGATTATAGAGACAGAAGAAGAGTTAATCGGAATGAAAAAAGTCAGCGAAGCTGTAGCCGTTACTCTTAAAGAGATGAAAGATTATGTAAAACCTGGAATGTCAACAAAAGAATTGGACGATTTTGGTGCGAAGATTATGCACAAATTTGGTTGCAAATCAGCTCCTTTCGAGACGTATCAATTTCCTGGTTATACTTGCTTAAGCGTGAATGAAGAAATTTGTCACGGAATTCCAAGAGCCGATAAAATTTTGAAAGACGGAGATGTGATTAATATTGATGTTTCTGGAGAATTAGGTGGTTTTTGGGCTGATAATGGAGGTTCTATTGTTGTTGGAGAAGATGTGAATGGTTATCAAAAAATTGTTGATGCATCTATTTCTGCGCTTCAAAAAGCAATTGCGGCTGTAAAATCTGGAGTTAAAATCGCTGATATTGGTGGAATTATTGAGAAAGAAGCAAAAAAACATCATTATCATGTGATTGAGAATTTAACTGGTCATGGAGTAGGGCGTTCATTGCACGAAGAACCATTGGATTTGATGAATTTCAGAGACCCTGATGATAAACGTCGATTCCGTAAAAATTCAGTTATTGCATTGGAAACTTTTATTTCAGAAAATTCTTACGAAGCAATTGAGCAAGCGGATGGTTGGACAATGATAGGAAATGCACCTGGCGTTTTTGCACAACACGAACATACTGTTTTGGTTACTTCTGAAGGTCCTATGATTTTAACGCACATGAATGGTAATTGGTAAAATTATATGAAGAGAAACGAATATATTAAAGTAGACCGCGAAGTGGTCAAAAAAATGAGCGAAGATATTCAGGCTTATTTAACAGAAAATAAGTTGGAACGTGTAAAAACTAAGGATATGATGCCTTTCTTAATTGAAAAAGGATATTTTCCTCACGACCGTAAAAAAGGATATCCTTTGCGTCAGATTCTAACAGATTTGAAAAAATCGGAAGAATTACATTTATTACCGCAAGCATTTCCAGAATATTTGGAAATCGAGAATAAAAAAACATCTACCTACTGGTATTTTAGTCCAGTAAAATAATATTAAACACTTCTATTGAAGTGTTTTTTTTATTGCTAACAAATTCAAAATCTTTACTTTTTGGAATATTAATTGATACAATTTGATCGTTTATTAGATGAAAAATCAAGCTTTTTAATTTCTTATCTTATGTCAATGAAATCTCGCTGATGACTGAGCTAAATTTGTCCTATCAAAATAAATAATTAATTAAAAACAATCAAATAATCATTCGTTATGAAAAAATTATTATTCACGTTAATGTTATCAGCAGCTTCAATGTCTGCATTTGCTCAAAATTATACAAATGATAAAGCGCACTCAAAATTAGGCTTTTCTGTTTCTCACATGACAATTTCTGATGTTGAAGGACAATTCCAAAATTTTGATGTTCATTTAAACTTTACAAAAGAAGATTTAAGCGATGCAAAATTTCATGTAGTTGCAGATATCAATTCAATCAATACAGGAGTTGAGGCACGTGATAATCATTTAAAATCAGCAGATTTTTTCAATGCAGCAAAAAATTCAAAACTAGAATTCTCTTCAAAAGGAATTACACGTGTTAAAGGAAATCAATTTAAAATGGTTGGTGATTTAACATTAAACGGAGTAACTAAACCAGTTGCATTAAAATTAGTTTACAACGGAAGCATCAACAATAACGGAGTTAAAACGTACGGATTTACAGTAAAAGGAAATGTAAAAAGAAGTGATTTTAACATCGGTGGTAATTTCCCAGAAGCTGTTGTAGGTGATGTTGTTACATTAACATCAAACTTAGAATTTTCAGCTTCAAAAGCTAAATAATAATAAATAAAATATATTATAAAAATCGTGGATTTCAATACGTTAAAATCAATTACTTCAAGTTTTTCTACAACTGATAAAATGCCAGTTTTATTTTTAGGACATGGCTCTCCGATGAACGCAATCGAAGAAAATATTTTTGTAGAAGGATGGAAGAAGATTGGAAAAACAATCCCAAAACCAAATGCGATTATTTGTATTTCGGCACATTGGGAAACGAAAGGAACTAAAGTTACGGCTTTAGAACAACCCAAAACGATTCACGATTTTTATGGTTTTCCGCAAGCTTTATTCGATGTTGAATATCCAGCGCCAGGAAGTCCAGAATTAGCAACAGAGGTCAAAAATTTAATTAAAACAACAGAGGTTGATTTAGACAAAATGTGGGGATTTGACCACGGCTCTTGGAGTGTGATTAAATTTTTGTATCCAGAAGCAGATGTTCCGATGATAGAACTGAGTTTGGATGTTTATAAAACGCCAAAAGAGCATTACGAATTAGCGAAGGAATTAGACGCTTTGCGTAGTAAAGGGATATTAATAGTAGGAAGTGGGAATGTTGTACACAATTTGAGAGCATTAAATTGGAGCGAGCCAAATGCTGGTTATGATTGGGCTTATGAAGTGAATGATACATTCAAGAATATTGTTCAAACAGGTAATCACGACGAATTGTTCAATTTTGTACAAAAAGGTAGCGCATTTAATCTTGCTGTCCCATCTATGGAACATTATTTGCCAGCTATTTACGCATTAGCATTACAAGGAAAAGAAGAGGAGCTAACACTTTTTAATGATAAACTAATTTATGGATCATTAGGAATGTTATCATTCAAAATAGGATAAATAAAATCAATTTAAATAACAAATAAAAACAAAACATTATGGCAACAAAATGGAATTTAGACCCTTCTCATTCAGAAGTCCAATTTAAAGTAAAACACATGGTAATTTCTACAGTAACAGGAAATTTTGATCATTTCAATGCTGATGTAGAAGCTAATTCAGATGATTTTTCTGATGCAAAATTTGAATTTGATGCAAAAGTAGATTCAATCAATACAAAAAATGCAGATCGTGATGGACATTTAAAATCAGCTGATTTCTTTGCTGCTGAGCAATTTCCAGAAATGAAATTTGAAAGTACTTCAGGTATTCAAAACGGAAAAATTAATGGAACTTTAGAAATTCGTGGTGAAAAACAGCCAATTACATTAAATGCAGATTTTGGTGGAGTTATCACTGATCCATGGGGATTACAAAGAGCTGGATTCGAATTTTCAGGAGAAATCAACCGTAAAGATTACGGATTAGGATGGAGCCAAGTAACAGAAGCTGGAGGATTAGTGGTTTCTGATAAAGTAAAATTATTGGTGAATTTAGAGTTTACTCAAGCCCAATAATCATAATTTTTAATAGCAAAAAAACCACTTCAAACGAAGTGGTTTTTTTTGTGTTATTTATTTTTGTTCTCCCAAAAAGTAGCATTTTTAATTCCGATTTCTGTAGGATTAAAATCAGGATTTTTAATTCCTTTTTTACGTTTGTCTTTATAATCTTTCCAGACCTTAAGCCCAACTCCGCTTAATAATAAAATAGCAATAATATTTACCCAAGCCATCAGACCAACACCAATATCTCCAATTGCCCAAGCAGTTTCAGCAGTTTTGATTGTTCCGTAATACGTAGCACCTAAAAAACAAATACGTAAAATCCATACATATACTTTTCTATTTCCTTTCTTGAAAATGTATGTAATATTCGTTTCAGCATAATAGTAATAAGCCATAATCGTTGTAAAAGCAAAGAAAAACAAAGCAATCGCAACAAAACTATTTCCGAATGAAGGAAAATGACTTGAAACAGCTGCTTGCGTAAAACCTGTATAATCTACTCCAGGAAGATTTTGAGTAATGAAACTTCCCGCTTTTTCTGGGTGATTCACATTGTATTTTCCTGTAAATAAAATCATAAAAGCAGTTGCAGTACACACAAATAATGTATCGATGTAAACAGAAAAAGCTTGTACCAAACCTTGTTGTGCAGGATGGTTTACTTCCGCAGCCGCAGCCGCATGAGGAGCAGTTCCTTGACCAGCTTCGTTAGAATAAATTCCACGTTTTATTCCCCAAGCAATTGCAGATCCAAAAACACCACTATAAAGTGATTCTTGATTGAAAGCTGATGAAAAAATTAATCGTAAAACTGATGGAACTTGATGGATATTCATTCCAATAATAATGATTGCCATTAAGATGTAAGCGCCTGCCATAAAAGGAACGATAAATTCAGAAGCTTGTCCCAAACGTTTTACACCTCCAAAAATAATCAAGGCTAATAATCCAATAATGACGAATCCTACAATGTTGATTGGAATTCCTACAAAATTATAAATAGGAATATCAAACGCGTTATTCAAAGCAGATGAAATACTATTCGACTGAACGCCTGGTAATAATAATCCACAACTCATAATTGTAATGATTGCAAACAAAACCGCGTACCATTTGATTCCTAAACCTTTTTCGATGTAGTATGAAGGACCTCCACGATATTCTCCATCGATTTCTTGCTTGTAGACCTGTCCTAATGCAGATTCTATGAATGCAGATGCACTTCCTAAAAATGCGATAAACCACATCCAAAAAATTGCTCCAGGGCCTCCCATTGCGATTGCGGTTGCAACACCAACAATGTTTCCGGTTCCGACACGACCAGAAATTGCTAAAGAAAAAGCTTGGAAAGGAGTGATTCCTTTGTCCGATTTTTCGCCACTAAATAGCAAGCGAACCATGTCTTTTATGTAGACTATTTGTAAAAATCCGGTGCGAATAGAGAAGTAAATTCCTGTTAAAGCGCAAAGTCCAATCAAGGCATATGACCAAACGTAGCTACTTATTAGATTGATGATATCATCCATTTGAGTAAAAAATTTTGTTCTTGTGTTTATTTGTGGTGCTAAAATGCTAAAAAAATCTTAATTATAAGATTTAATCTGTTTATTTATTCGAAAAAATAAATACAAGCAAGAATTTTATTCTAAATTTTGAAGATATATTATTTAAACCTTTAGTTTGATAAAAGGTGTGTAATTGGTTAAATACAAATAAAAAAGGTTGCAAATTACTGTAACCTTTTTCTGTTTTTTTATTATGATCGAATGATTTTTAGTTTTGCAAAATTTAAGAGTAATTTTTTTTCTCCTGCATTATCAAAATGAATAATTGCTTTCATATCTGATGGTTCTCCTTGCAAATCTTTCACAATTCCTCGTCCAAAACGATCGTGAACAACAACTTGACCAACTTGCAAACCTTGTGCATTTGCTGTTGATGAAGCGTTACTTTTTGTTTGATTTACTGGTTTGAAATTTGACCTTGGTTGAGCTGGTTCTACACGAGCTCTTGGATTTGGTCTTGCAACTGATTTTTCTCGTTGTTGATAGTTTTGTGGTGTTGGTTCATCTCCAAATAAATCAGCCGATAATCCACTATTATTAGAAGCTCTTGCAGAAATATTCAGATTTTTCCATTCTAAGAAACTATCATCAATTTCTTCTAAGAAACGAGAAGGTTCACAATCGATAATTTTTCCCCAACGAAAACGTGAAACAGAATAGGTCATATAAGCCACTTTCTCAGCGCGTGTTAAGGCAACATAAAATAAGCGACGTTCTTCTTCTAATTCAGCGCGCGTGTTAACACTCATCATAGAAGGGAAAAGATTTTCTTCTAAACCTGCAATAAATACAACAGGGAATTCTAAACCTTTTGCTAAGTGGACCGTCATCAAATTGACCTTATTATCGTCATCTTCTTCGTTATCCGCATCAGTTGCCAAAGCAATATTTTCTAAGAAACCACCTAAAGAAGCATCTCCTTCGTCTAATTGTTGTTGTTCTTCGACATAACCTTGGATCGAATTTAACAACTCTTGAACGTTCTCTAAGCGAGAAACACCTTCTGGTGTAGAATCTTCTTTCAACGCATTCAACAATTGTGTTCTTTTAGCCATTTCCATTGTTACTTCATACACATCATGTGATTTTAGCATCACTTGGAAACGCTTAATCATCAACACAAAATCATTCAATTTGTTTGATGTTCCTGCATTTATTCCAATGGTTGGAGCATACATCGCAATATTTTCAATCAAAGAAAATAAACTAATTTGATGTTGATCTGCCGCAACCAAAAGTTTTGAAATAGTCGTTTGACCAATTCCACGTGCCGGATAATTGATTGTTCGCAATAAAGCTTCTTCATCATTTTGATTAATCAATAATCGCATATAACCAACCATATCCTTAATCTCTTTGCGTTGATAGAAAGATGTTCCGCCATAAACACGGTACTGAATTCCTCTTTTTCTCAAGGCTTCTTCTAACGCACGAGATTGTGCATTGGTACGATAAAGAATAGCAAAATCTTTTGGTTGAAGATGTTCATTTATCTGTCTTTCCCATATCTGCGTTGCAATATAACGCGCTTCATCAGCATCAGAAAGTCCACGATAAACGGCTATTTTTTCACCAGTTTCATTCGCAGTCCAAACATTTTTTTCTAATTGATCTTGATTTTGTTTGATAATCTGATTCGCAGCTTCCACAATCATTTGCGTCGAACGGTAATTTTGTTCCAATGGATACAATTTCGCATCAGGATAATCGGATTTGAATGATAAAATATTTCGAATATTTGCACCACGGAAAGCATAAATAGATTGCGCATCATCACCAACTACACATAGGTTTTCGTAACGAGAAGCCAATGCTTTTACAATCAAATATTGAGAATGATTGGTATCTTGGTACTCATCTACCATAATGTATTTGAAACGTTCTTGATATTTTGCTAAAACCTCAGGAAAACGCGTCAAAATTTCGTTGGTACGCAACAATAAATCATCAAAATCCATTGCACCAGATTTGAAACAACGATCTACATAAGCTCTGTAAATATCACCCATTCGAGGGCGCATTGCTTCATTATCTGCTTCAATTAAAGCTTGATTATTGTGATAAGCTCTAACTGTAATCAAGTTATTTTTGTATTGAGAAATACGTCCCAAAACTTGTTTTGCTTTGTAAATATCTTTATCTAAATGCATTTCGTTAATAATCTTTGTCATTACAGAAACTGCATCTTGTTGATCGTAAATTGTAAAATCTGATGGATAACCTAAAAGCGGAGCTTCAACACGTAGAATACGCGCAAAAACAGAGTGGAAGGTTCCCATCCAAAGTGCTTTTGCATTCGCTTCACCAACCACATGTCCGATACGTTCTTTCATTTCTCGGGCAGCTTTATTGGTAAATGTTAAAGACAATATATTGAAAGCATCAACTCCTTTATTTAGTAAATGAGCAATGCGATAAGTTAACACTCTCGTCTTTCCAGAACCCGCACCCGCAATTACCATTACTGGACCTTCGGTAGCTTCTACAGCCAAACGCTGTGGTTCGTTCAGTTTTTCTAAATAATTTTCTTCCATCGTGTGCAAAGTTAACCTTTGTGGTGTAAAGGATAAAATAATTTTGAAAGATTATACGTTTTCTTATATAGATATATTGTTAATTATACGTTGTTATAAAGATTTACTATCAAGAGATAGAAAAAACGTACGAATTGAAAGTTGTT
The DNA here is from genome assembly GCF_002472765.1 of Empedobacter sp. UBA7252. Taxonomy (NCBI): domain Bacteria; kingdom Pseudomonadati; phylum Bacteroidota; class Flavobacteriia; order Flavobacteriales; family Weeksellaceae; genus Empedobacter; species Empedobacter sp. UBA7252. The sequence goes on along the minus strand of NZ_DKSQ01000009.1, from coordinate 4,005 downwards.
TCGTTACATTGATAAGGAAATATTCTGTATATTTACACAAATTTTTTATATGACAGACGAATCAGTAAAATCAAGTAATTACGAAATAGTAAAGCAAGTGTTTACGAATTTTTTGGAAGACAATGGACATCGTAAGACACCTGAACGTTATGCTATTTTAGAGGAAATTTATTTTACAGATGATCATTTTGATATTGATATGTTGTATATCAAAATGAAAAATAAGAAATACCGCGTTAGTCGTGCTACTTTATACAATACTATCGAGCTTTTGATGGAAGCAAAATTGGTGCGTAAACATCAGTTTGGAGATCAACAAGCGCATTACGAAAAATCATATTTCGACAAAAATCATGACCATATTATTTTGTCTGATACAGGAGAAGTATTGGAGTTTTGTGATCCAAGAATCCAATCTATCAAACAAACGATAGAAGATATTTTTGATATCAAAATTGATAATCATTCATTATATTTTTACGGAACTCGTAAGAATAAATAACCTTGATTTTATAAAATCAAAAGACCTTTTACGATTTCGTAAAAGGTCTTTTTTGTTATTTTTAATTAGAAAATTGATCTAACAAATCAAAAGAAGGAACAAAAAATAAAGTTCCAGTTTTAGCTTTACTAAAATCTAATATTCGATCATAGTTTCCGATAGGTTCACCAACAAACATGCGTTCTAACATTTCTTCTACAATGCTAAACTTTCTAGCATAAGCAATAAAATAGGTTCCCATTTCATTTGTCGACATATTTCCAAAAGGCATATTATCGCGAACAATTTTTTTGTCATCTCCAACATTTGCTAATGCAGAATGTGAATTCGAGGGTTTTTCATCGTCATTCATTTCAATATCATCAACTTTAGATCTTCCAATTACTTTTTCTTGTTCAGAAATTGGTAAATCTTTCCAAGCTTGCATATCATGAATGTATTTTTGCACAAATAAATAACTTCCATTTGTATAAGCAGAATCTTCATTGCCAATCAAACCAAAATTTATTCTTTCGTTACCTTGTGGATTTTCAGTTCCATCAACAAAACCTAAAATACTACGACCATCCCAATATCTAAAACCATGAATTTCTTCTTGACAAGTAGCAACATCATTCAATAAATCAGTCAAATTAGAAACAATATCAACGCAATAGCTTTGTTGCGTAGAGCGGATATGAAAATGAATATCGCCTTTTGTAGAAACGGCTTCATGCTTTTCTCCTTTAATGGCAACAAAAGGTTTTAATTCTTTCGGCAAAGGTTTTGGTAAATTTAATTTTATCCAAGCATCGTAACTAATTCCTAAAATAACGCTCGATTGCGTTTTCGGAAAACGTGTATTGGCTGAATGATTGAGATTGATAATTAAAGCGCAAAGCTTTTTGAAAGCATCTTTGTAAGCAGTATTTTCCTTAAAATTCCAAACCATAAAAATAGTATTGGTGTTTGGACTGTCTAATACATTTTGATATTGAGGCATTTAATAGATTTATAAAATTGAATATGAAGTTAAGAATTTTAAAACTGAATTTGATGAATAATCGTTATTTTTTTAATTAAATTAAGACTTGAAAATCTATCATATTGATTAAAATATTATGAAAATTTTAAGTATTAAAGCACGTTTTAACGTAATAATTAATTTTTAGGACTAAAAAAATAATACTAATTTTGGTTAGCACTTTTTTGAAGTGAAATAGAGATTAAATAAAAATAATAAGTAATTGTTAATTAATTATATAAATAGAAATAAAACAGGCTTGAAAGTTGCTTTTTTACTTTCATGTTTTATGACGATAAGTGCTTTTGCGCAACAGAAACCTAAAAAAGAAAAAGTTAATCTAAGGCATGCTGATTTAGTAGAACATGATCCGAAACGTTTTGAGGGAAATGATTTTTTATCAGGAAATGTTGTAATCGAATATAAAGGTGATGTAATTTCGGCTGATAGTGCGGTTTTGTATCGTGATAAAAACTTGGCTGTTGTTTGGTCGAATGCACGTTTGGTGAGCAAAGACAAAACAATTACGGCGCATAAAATGGAGTATGACGGAAACACAACAATTGCAAAAGCTTTCAAAGATGTGGTGTTGACTGATCCAAGTTCTCGTATTACGGCAGATTATATGGATTATAATCGTACAACCGAGATTGCGACTGGTATTGGGAAAGTAGAAGTGAAGATACCTACGCAACAAATAAGTTCTGAGAAAATGATTTACGAACGATTGACAGGAAATATTATTGTAAATGATACTTACAAAACAATTGGTTCTGATGGAACTTTAGTCGAAGGACGAAATGTTGTGTATAATGTAAAGTCTAAATCGGCAAATTTTGGTTCAGAAGTTTTTATTACGAATAAAGATTATACGATTTATTCGAGAAAAATGACGACGAATGATATTACGGGAATTACAACTTTCCGCGATTATTCTAAAATTACACGTCGAAATGATCCATCACAATATATCATTACTTCGGATGGAGATTTTAATAAAAAAACAGGTGAAGCTTGGTTAAGAGGAAATTCAAAAGTTTATTATCAAAACAAAACGTTGACGGCTAAAAAACTTTATTTCAACGATAAAACAGGTTTTGGTAAAGGTGAAGGCGATGTTTTTTTGGATGATCCATTAGAAAAAAGATTTTTGAAAGGTGATTACGGAGAAGCTTTTAAATACTTAGATTCGGCTTTTGTAACGAAGAACGCGTATGCTGTGAAAGCGTTTGATAAAGATTCGCTTTACATAAGTGCTGATACGTTGTTGGCGGTAAAACGTCACGATGTTGATTCGACTTCATTGGTGAAAGCTTTTCATAAAGCGCGTTTTTACAAATCGAATGCGAACGGAAAAGCAGATTCTTTGGTGTACAATCAAACTAAAGGATTGATGCAATTTTACAAAGATCCAATTTTATTTTCTGGTGATAACCAAGTTACAGGAGATTATATCGAAGCGTATACAAATGCGAAAACAGAAAAATTAGACTCGATGAAAGTGTTTAATAATGCTTTTGTGATTGCTAAAGTGGATTCGCTTGTGGAAAATGAATATCATCAAATCAAAGGAAAATATTTAACTGTTCTTTTTCAGGATGATAAAATTGATTTTATAAATGTAGAAGAAAATGCTGTCGCGTTGACGTACATGGATGATACGGATCAAAAAACGAAAGTGAAAGAACGTTATGGAGTTAATATTTCTTATTGCGGAATTATAGAAGTTGATGTTGTAGGAAAAGATGTTGAATTGGTTGCATGTCGCATAAAATCGGACGGAAAAATGTATCCATTGTCTAAATTTCCTGAAGAAATGCGTTATTTACCCGATTTTAAATGGCGAATTTCTGAACGATTAAACACTTGGCGAGATATTTTTATCGAATCGAAATAATCTTTTCATAAATTAATCGTTTAATTTCTAAAACTATAAATGAAAACTACATCTATCATATTATCTATTCTATTATTATCAAGTTGTTATACATACAAAGCTTTTGATCCTGACGAATATGCTTTGGAAATGTCTAAAGGCAATAATCAGACGGCTAACTCTAATGAAAGAAGTCGTTCCAGAGCTGATATTGCTGAATTGAGAAGAGAACGCAAAAGTGCTAATGAAAATGCAATTAGTTCATCTCTTTCAGAAAGTAAAGAAGAATTAGCTGCATTAAAAGCTAAAAAACAAGAGAATAAAGAAGAGAAAGTAGTGATAGATCCTTCTACAATTAAAATTTCGGATGTTATCAAACCCGATCAATTTTATAAAGTAGATGCGCAAGGAAAAGAATATACAATAGAGGCAAAGCAATGGAAAGCTGATACCTTATATGCTGTTGTAAAAGGAACAGAAAAAGAATTGAAGTTTCATAAAAATGATATTTCATCGTTCAAAATAAGAAAATTTTCGAAAGGTAAATCAGATTCTCTTACTGTTGCAGCGTATGCAATGGGCGGTGCAGCTGTGCTTTTTTTATTAAAATAAAATGGGAACATT